>CAJQNE010000147.1 GCA_905479545.1 uncultured Gammaproteobacteria bacterium
GACGTGGCCTTTTTTGAGTTATTTCTTCGGTTGGCGGTCGCTTATGCGGTCGGCTCGCTGATGGGAGCGCTCATTGTTGGTAAGTTGCGTGACGTTGACGTGCGCCGTTACGGCAGCAAAAACCCCGGAACGACCAACGCGTTTCGCGTGCTCGGCTCGCGGTGGGGCAGTTTAGTGCTGTTTATCGACATTATGAAAGGGATGTTAGCGGTAACGTTGGTCGCGCGTCTGCCGCTTGGTGTGAATATGCCGGGGTTGTTACTGCCAGGATGGCTGCCGGTTTTTTGTGGCTTGGCAGCGATTGCCGGACACGGAAAGCCGCTGTTTTTTGGCTTTCGTGGTGGCAAAGGCGTAGCAACTGCAGCAGGTGTTCTACTTGGCCTGGCGCCCATCGCGCTGCTTATTTTAGCGCCGTTATTTACTGCGGTTTTAATTGGCACCGGTTACGTTAGCTTGTCGTCGCTTATCGCGGCCGCAGCACTGCCGTTTACCGTGCTGCTTACCCAACAGCCGCCACACCTAATGCCGCGGCTGTTGCTGGCTATTGTCATCGCGTTATTCGTGCTCTACGCCCATCGGGATAATTTAAGTCGGCTGCGACACGGTACTGAGCATCGTTTTTATGGTGTCACCTGGCGCGTGCTTTGGCCTAAAATGAAGCACCGCCTATTTGGCAAAGGAAGGCCTGAATCTTGACCGACACCCGCACTGCAATATTGCACGCGCTAGCCAAAGGCGAGTTTTTATCGGGCGAACAACTTGCCGCCACACTGGGCATCGGCCGCGCGGCAGTATGGAAACAAATTTCTCAGCTGCGTGATTTGGGCGTGGCTATCGAATCGCAGCAGGGCCGTGGTTATCGTCTGGCTACATTTGAGCCGTTGGATGCGACGGCATTGCAGCAAGCGGCGGGCGACTGTCCTATTGACGTGCACAGCGTGCTGGATTCAACCAATACCTGGTTGCTGGAACGTGGGCTGGAACCGGGCGAGCAAAGTCGCGCCTGCCTGACTGAAATTCAAACTGCCGGACGAGGCCGCCGGGGGCGACAATGGCTGGCGCCCCCAGGCAGTGGCTTGTGCATGTCGTTAGCATGGCGTTTTGAACAGCTGCCTGCGTCGCCTGGTTCATTAACCCTGGCCGTGGGTGTATGGGTAGCCGAGGCGCTGGCATCGCTGGGCATCCAAACCGGGCTCAAGTGGCCGAATGATTTATATGCGGTAGTGGATGGTGTGCCAGCCAAGCTCGGCGGCATTTTAGTTGAGCTACGCGGCGAGCTCAGTGGCAGAGCGACAGTGGTGATTGGCATTGGTATTAATCACCAGCTACCCAAGGAAACGGTCGCTGAGTTAGACAGGGCAGTGACCGACATTACGCAGCTAAGCCAGTCGCCAGCGCCGGGGCGCAATGCTGTGGCAGCCGCAATTCTGAAGAAGTGCCTCGCCGGGTTGCCGGAATATGCCCATAGTGGTTTTGCCCCCTGGCGTGATCGCTGGTTGGCGTTGGACGTACTACGCGACACCGCTGTAACCGTCGATGGTGGCGAATTCAACACAGGTATCGCTCGCGGAGTTGCCGATGATGGCGCGCTGTTAATCGAACATATGGGCCTGCAGCATCGTATTGTTAGCGGTGAGGTTTCTTTGAGGGCTGCTTCTTGAACAACCGTAGTAATGATCTGTTACTGGATATCGGTAACACCGCACTCAAATGGCAGTATCGGCGCCGCGAGGCAGTAGCAGTGCATCCGATGAAAGATCGGCTGGATGTTTCCGCACTCGACGTGATCAAAAAGGCACCGCGCAATGTGTTGGTTGCTAGTGTGGCGGGTGGTGAACGCACGGCACAGCTCGAAGCCTACTGCTGGGCGCGTTGGAAGCTAAGGCCGTGGGTCGCAAAAACTCAGCCCGAAGCGAACGGCGTGAAGTGTGCCTATGAAGATTGCACCCGACTAGGTATTGATCGCTGGCTAGCCGTTCTGGCAGCAAAAGACCAGCCCAGCCTTATAGCTGACTGCGGCACCGCCGTAACACTCGATTGGGTCGCGGACGGTCAGCATCATGGCGGCTGGATAGTGCCTGGTGTGCGGTTAATGCAGCAATCGCTTCTCGGCCGCACCGCGCAAATTTTCGATATTGGCGAAGCTGACTACGGCCTGACTGTCGCTGCTGACACCGCACCCGCTGTAGCAGGCGGTGCCTGGCAAGCGGTAGCCGGCTTACTCGAACGAGCGGCTCGCCAAGTACAGCAGAAATCAGGCGAACCGTTGCGGTTACTTATCTGTGGCGGTGACGGAGAACGGCTGTTGCCATGGCTAACACCACCTGTAGGCGTTGAGCCCTGGGAGCTAAAACGTGACTTGGTACTGCAGGGTCTGGCCGCTCTCGCTACCGCACATCCACCCGGAGTCGGCGGCCATTGGCAGCAACCCGAGCTCAAATAAGCCAGAGGTAGCAAAATAGTCGACCAAACCCCTACCAATTAGCGCCGCGCTTGCTTAGAATGCCCGCCGTTCGCAGCCAAAGGCCGCGGATTTCATAAAAACGTATTCGCGACTATGAAGTAGTTTGCCGTAATAGCTCAGTTGGTAGAGCAGCTGATTTGTAATCAGCAGGTCCGGGGTTCGACTCCTCGTTGCGGCACCAAAATTCGTTGTTTTACACAACGAGGGAAACGGCTTTTAACTTCGGTTAAAAGCCGTTTTTTCGTTTCTGGCCTCTGCGGGTTCATTGTTAATACTTTGGTGTAAGGGCCTTTTCGACATCAGCGGAGCTCTGCCTTATAGGCGTTGGTTGGCCCATAGCAACATAATCAGCTTCACCAAGTGGGCAATTCCGGTTAGGCACTTCGTTCGCTTCTCTAATCTAGCGGGATGCTAGAAAAGGGCCTCTCTCGACATCTGGATAACCTTGCCGTTCTTCTCTTTTACGCGCAGAAATTTCTCGTGCTTTGATGACGTTGTGGCACTCGGGGCAACTGAGGGTGGGTTGAATATCATGGCCACAAGGTAGGTGACGTCTCAATATTGGCGGACCAAGATCATCGGCATAATATTTATCGCCCCAGTTGAGTAGAGTCGAAAGCACTGGGTATAGGTCGCGTCCTTTTTCTGTGAGTTTGTACTCATAACGATCGGGAGTTGACTGGTATTTATGGCGTAACAACACGCCATGAGCTTCCAGTAATTTAAGGCGGCTGGTTAGGGTGGTTCTCGACAGCCCTAGACGTTTTTGAAAGTCGTCGAACCGTTTAACGCCTAAAAAAATGTCGCTTAATAAAATCAGCGTCCAGCGATCGCCAAGCACGGCTGAGACGCGAGCGACTGAACATTGTTGCTGATTAATTTCATCCCATTTCATGGTCTTCTCAGAGTTTAGGTAGAGCTGGCTAACATTATACGCTAACTCTGATTGACTAAGTCCAAAAAGTGTACTAACTTAATTGGACAGATTAGAGGACTAGTGAAATGCCGTCACCCGTGCCATATGACCCTCAGTACGTAGCTGATGCGAAACCCGTTATACGGCCGCAAAAAGCCGGAGTTACGACTAGAAAAACCATCTGCCAAACCTGTGACATAGCCTGCAGTGTTGTAACTGAAAGTAAGAAGGGTCGTGTCGTAAAGGTGCGGTCATCGGACAACCCTATTTTTCGTGACAATATCTGCATGAAGGGCATCGTGGCGCCTAAGGCGTTCGCCCACCCTGATCGCATTCTGCATCCCTTAAAGCGAGTGGGCGAGCGTGGCTCGGGAAAGTGGGAGCGGGTCAGCTGGGATGAAGCGATGGCCGACATCGGCCAGCGATTAAAAGCGATTATTGCGGAACATGGCCCGGAAGCTTGGGCTGTATCGACCAGTCAATGGAATACGGCTACTGATCATGGTTTGGGCCGTCGAATCATGAATCACATTGGCTCGCCTAATTGGATTAGCGGCGTGGCCCTCTGTGCGGGCAACACCGCCGCGGTAAACCGCTTCACCTATGGCTGGTTCCCAATGGGCGACTTTAATAATACCAAGTGTATTGTCTTAATGGGGCACAACCCAAGACGCCATAGCTGGACGCCGATGTTCAATTTCATTCGCAGCGCTCAGGCTCGGGGAGCTAAGCTGATAATGATGGATCCCCGACGGAGTTCCAATGCTGAGGCAGCGGATATTTGGCTTCCGCTAAAAGCAGGCAGTGATGCTGCGATGTTATTTGGTTGGTTGAAAGTCATATTTGATGAAAAACTGTACGACAAAAAATTCGTTAAAAATTGGACGATCGGTTTCGATGAACTCAAAGCCAGAGTAGACGAGTACCCATTAGAACGAGTGGCTGAACTGACGGGCTGCGACCCGGAAATGATTGCAAAATCAGCACGGCTTTATGCAACTGAAGGCCCCGCAATTATTCCGTGGACGCCGATAACCGACATGCAACGAAACAGTACCTCGGCTATCCGGCTGCAAGGTATTCTCCGGGCGGTTTGCGGTTATCTCGATGTGCCGGGCGGCGAAACTTTACAAGGGTTCCATCCGGATGTTGTGCCGGAGTCCACCATTGAAATGCATGAAAAGTTAGCCGAAGAGCAAAAAGCCAAGCAGTTAGGTTCCGATACGCATCCAGCGTTCACCTACCGGGGGCAAGCTGCCTTTCGGGAGCCGATGAAACGCGTATGGGGGCATGAGTATCCTAACCAGATTACCGGCTGCTATATGGCAAATCCTTCCGCTACGTTCAGGGCGATGGCGGGTGAAGGCCAGTACCCCGTGAAGGCGTTCTTTACTCTTGGCAATAACACGGTTCTGAGCTACGCCAATATGCCTTTGATTATTAAGGCGATGATGAACCAGGATTTAGTGGTCGCGTATGAGCACCATATGACCCCAACGGCACAATTGGCGGATTATGTATTGCCGGGCGATAGTTGGCTTGAACGGCCCTGGCTTACCGATGCATTTGGCTGGATGTCATCTTATCGTCCGTCGGAAAAATCTATGGAGCCACCCGGAGAAGCCCTTAGTACCTTTGAATTCTGGAAACGTCTTTCGAATGCCTTAGATCGCCCGGAAATTGTCCCATGGCATGACTTGGAAAGTTTCTATGATGAGCGGCTCAAAGGTAGTGGTATGACATTCCATGAGCTGGCCCAAGAGACCGAGATGTTTTTTGATAAGCCAGTGTTTAGAAAGTATGAAAAGACTGGCTTCGCTACGCCCAGTGGCAAGGTTGAGCTAAAGTCATCAGTGCTTGAGGACCTTGGCTTCGACCCGTTACCGTACTTTCGTGAGGACCCCGCTGGCGATGCGGAATACCCGCTCCGGATGTTCACTGGCGTGCGGGAGGATGCATTCTTCCAAACCTCCCAGCGTCAGGTGCCGGAAATGCGGAAACGGAGTCCCGAACCCTATTTATTTGTGAGCCCTGCTACGGCGAAAGCCAATAGTCTGGTGCAGGATGAGTGGGTTGAGGTTGAAAACGACACTGGCAAAATTTCAATTAAAGTCGCGATTAAAGACTCGATGCCTGATGGTTTGGTTCGCATTCCGCATGGCTGGTGGAAGCCGGAAATGAAACAAGGGGCTGGCCATCTTTCTGGGGCTTTAAAATTTTCTGATGCACAGCTTTGTCGAGACGACGATGATTATCTCGATAGAGAGCAGGGTATTCCGCATTTAAAAGGGGTGCCGTGTCGAATAAATAAGTTGGCTAGTGCTGAATCGGCGAGTTTAGCTGCAGGCATTTCGGTGACCACGTAATGAGCTTGAAAGACGGTAAACAAGAATTAGCGGCCAAATTGTTGATATGGACCGCATCCCGTGCGTCACGTAACAAGAACCCTCTTGACCGGGCCTGTCGTAGGTTTATTGCCTGGGTCACGAAAGAGGATCCGGAGAATAATTTTATGCGTGATCCCATTATCGATGAAGATGATGGGTTTGATCCGGACGAACTGGATGCCTATCAACGTGGTGAGACGGATAACACTACTTACAATTAAACGGCGTTATAGCTCCTGTATTTATGAGCGGTGAAAAAGCTCGGAGCCATTGTCATTTTTGACTTGGGGCTTTTGGTCTGTCATATACAAGATAAGCGGTTTATAGCGCTTATCTTGAGCAATGCCAAGGCGCTTACTGGCTAAGCAGCGTCTTTTTCCAACGGTGGCTTCTGTTTGATGCCGGGTTCCTTGTTTCCCAACCGCGTAACTTGATCGCCCATACCATCTGAAAAATCGCCGGTTACCAGTCGCATACCGCGGCGACGGAAGAAGTACATGACGAACCAGCGCAGCATTACGCTCATGCGTTGGGTGGTGCGCGCAAGGAAGGCGATGTGAAGGAAGGCCCAGAGGAACCAGGCGGTGAAGCCGGAGAGCTGTGCTTTGCCGATTAACGCTACGGCGTGGTTTTGGCCAATCACGGCCATGCTGCCTAAATCGCGGTAGCGGAACTGTTTGAGTGGTTTGCCCTGCATACTGCGGCGCAGAGATTCGCCGACGTGGTTGCCTTGTTGCTTCGCTACGGGAGCGACACCCGGGAGCGCTACGCCGTCTTGTTCGTAGTGCGCTAGGTCACCGATTACATAGATGTTGGGGTGTGATGGCAGTGCGAGTTGCTCGTTGACGATTAAACGTGCACCACGGTCTAGTTCTGCCCCCGTAGCTTCCTGTAATACAGTACCAAACCGAGAGGTTTGTACGCCGGCAGCCCAAAGAACGGTGCGGGCTTTGAGCTTAGTGCTGTGCTCGCCGCGTTTCAGAATAACGTGGTCGTTGGCAATTTCAGTAACTAGGGTGTTGCAGCGAACCGTTACGCCGATAGACTCAAGTTGGTGTAGTCCCTTTTGGCGTAATTTTTCAGGGTAGGCGGGCAGCACGCCGTCGGCACCTTCGGCCAGAATGACCTGCGCTTCGCTGCTATCAAAATTGGAAAAGTCTTTACGTAGGGTCTTATTCGCGAGTTCAGCAATAGTGCCCGCGAGTTCGACGCCGGTTGGGCCACCGCCAACGACTACAAAAGTTAGCAGTGCGTCACGCTTCACCGGGTCGCTTTCCAATTCGGCTAGTTCAAATGCCTGGAAAATGCGGCGGCGAATTTCCATTGCGTGTTCGACTGTTTTAATGCCGGGTGCATGTTCACTCCATTGGTCGTTACCAAAATAGGAATGTTTCACGCCGGTGGCAACGATTAAGTAGTCGTAATGGAGCTCGCCATGCTCAATTTGCAGAACCTGTTTTTCTGCATCAACGCCAGTGGCGGTGGTGGCAAGCACTCGGACATTCTTTTGATCACCAAGTAGGGCTCGTACCGGAGTAGCAATATCGCCGGGACTCAGTGAGCCGGTAGCTACTTGATATAACAGTGGTTGAAACAGGGTGAAATTGCGCTTGTCGAGAATAGTGACGCGGCAGGGGGCTTTGGCCAGTTTCTGTGCGGCGTGGAGGCCGCCGAAGCCTGCGCCGACGATTACAACGTGGGGTAATTCGTTTTGCTCTGGCATGCGGCACTCTGGTCTGTAGCGGGATAATAATTGATTATAATGCTGCGGTGCAGCAAAAACCAGCGCGATGGGTTTCGCCGGACGATGAGGCCTGATAGCAATGAGAGTGGATCATGCGAATTAGTGGGTGTTGCCTCGGGAGGCGAACAGCGATACGGTGCTCTCATTATTTATTACAATCCCTTTGGAAAGACCCTTCGGATGACGATTCCTAACCAAGGCTTGAACTCTGGTTCAGCCAAAACACCCACTGCTGTTTTAGACCAACTTCGCACCATGACCACGGTAGTTGCCGATAGTGGCGATATTGCCGCCATTCGCGAGCACACGCCGACTGATGCGACGACTAACCCCAGCTTGCTGCTGAATGCGGCGCAACAACCGCAGTATGCGGCGTTGGTAGATGACGCTTTGGCGTACGGCAAAAGCAAAGCTGATGACGCCGAGGCTCAGGTTGGCTTTGCCGTTGACCGTTTGTTCGTACTGATTGGCCGGGAAATTCTGAAGATTGTCCCGCGCTATGTTTCTACTGAAGTCGATGCACGCTTGTCCTTCGATACGGCGGCGACAGTTGCGAAAGGGCGTAGTTTGATCGAGCAGTATGAGGAGCTAGGTGTTAATCGCGATCGCGTGCTGATTAAAATTGCTTCCACCTGGGAAGGTATTGAAGCCGCCCGTGAATTAAAAGCTGATGGCATTCGCTGTAATTTGACGTTGATGTTTGGCTTCGCGCAGGCAGTGGCGGCAGCTCAGGCCGGGGTTTATCTCATCTCGCCGTTCGTTGGCCGAATTCTCGATTGGTATAAGGCGAAAGAGGGTGTGGATGGTTATGCGGCCGATGAAGACCCTGGCGTGATATCTGTGCGTCGCATCTATAACTATTACAAAACCCATGGCCATGAGACTTTGGTGATGGGGGCGAGCTTTCGCAATACCGAAGAAATTAAAGCCTTGGCGGGCTGTGACTTGCTCACCATCGCGCCGAAGTTACTGACTGAGCTGCAGGGTGATGAAAGTAATTTGCCGCAGCAGCTTGACGCCGCTCTATCTGCGGAGCGCTGCACAGACGAAGCGGTAGAGATGACAGAGCAGCGTTTCCGATGGTTGATGAATGAAGATGCCATGGCGACAGAGAAGCTGGCCGAAGGCATTCGGAATTTTGCTGCCGACGGGGTGAGGCTGGAGCAGTGGTTGGCTGAGCGACTTTAGAGGGGTTTATTAAACAGCCTCGTTGCGAGCGTAGCGCGGCAACCTCTAAGCTCAAAGGTAGTGAGATTACCGCGCTACGCTCGTAATGACGGACTGTTTTTTGTTTAGCGACACCCTCTGTAGGCAGGTCATACCGCTCCATCTGAAACAAAGAAGCCGACTATAAAAGTCGGCTTCTTTGTTTGTTCTTCCAGCGATTGAACTCGCGCCGAAGTTAAGGCTGTGGGTTGTTGCTGGCTGGCAATGGCGACGGTGGATAGATCGGGAACTCTGCATCGCCGGTTATTTTCAACGTCGCAATCGCCAGGTTAACCAGCTGCTGATATTGCACATCGCTTGGCGTGAAAATCAGACCAATCTGATCACCGGGTAATATTCGGGTGGTTGCTCCCGCTAGCCAGCCGCGATCACACAGGCTTTCTGCATCGTAACCACAGCCGTAGTGAATCGGTTCCATATTTTCAGTACGTACAACTTCAGTACCGTCAGTACTCACCGTGTGATTAAACGCTGCGTATGGGTAGGTGAAGGTCTGACGGATAGGGGTCAGCTGATCGTGAAGAATCACAGGGTTGACATCGCCACGTTTGAGGCCGACGCCGACGAATACATGGAACGGTAAGTCAGTCGATTGCTCAGGAAAAGCCTGATATTGCCCAAGTACACTGCCGCCAATTTCCAGGTTCAGCTTTACCGTGGGAATTCCCGCCATAACGCGACCGCCAGTGTTATCACTGCCGTCTGCGAGTGTGGCACTCTCGGTGTATAGCGGCACGAACACCTGCACGCCGAACTGTGATTCGGTTAGGGGCGGGCTAGCTAATGGCACTAGCACGTCAATTGGACATTGGAAGCCTCCCGCGTCGCCGTCACATTCGTAGCTGGGCGTGGCGACTGCGGTAACTTCATTGGGGCTCAGTGCGCCAACCTTGATGTCGTATACAGAGTCACCAGTCACACCTTCTTTCAAATAATTGAAGCTATTGGCATCGCTCTTCTGACTAAAGTTATCGTCGGTTAGGAAGTCGGTAGAGTCGGTATTCTCTTGGTTGATACAAAATTTTGGAACAACATCAGCTTCACCGGCTTGGCCACGGAGTTTTTCTTCGAACCAGGCGATCATTAAGTCTTTAACGATCAGACGTTTCGGCTTTCCGGTTGTTGCGTCGATACCACAATGAATAACCTCATCGATGTCCATAGAGGTGGTTTGACCGGTATATATTGGTTGTTGTGAGACTGTGAGTGGGTGGCCTCCGCTCACTGCCAGGTAGCGAGCATCATTGCCCTTGTCAGCGAAGCACTTCACGTTGCTGTAGCCGTCGTTGAAGTCGAACAATGTGTCGCGTACGCCTTGAATATGCAGCAGCGCGACTTCGGTGGTAGCACCATTGTTTTCATCACAATAGAAGCTGGTGCCGTAGCCGCCAAGAATGTTCTGATTGGCGGCACTAACCCGGCCCTGCGTTACCGCTTGCTGATAGACATCTATCAGGAATGGGGGAACCGGCTGGCCGTTACTCAACGTGCCACCTTGTACTGCGAAGCTGAATAGCAGTGTTGCCCAGTAGCCTTTGGGTGTGTCGTTGCTGTGCAGGCTGTAGCGTAAATCGTGCCATGTGCCTTCGGGAATAAGTGCATCTAGTCGTTCAAGTTCGTTTCTATCGGTGATGTCGTCAGTATCTGTATGCGAGAAGGTGTACTGGAATCCACCACCGTAGCTGTAACCCAAGGTGCCTACCGACGGGTCACCTGCAGGAGCTGCTGCGTCAATTTGCAACCGACTTTGCGCATCATTCATTAGCAGTGAAGGGCGGTCGTCATCAACTGCCACTGAACTCATATTGTTAGCGTCAGCGGCGTCAAAGGTAACGCTGTAAATGCCATCGTCGCCACCAATGGTGCTGGGGCCGCGTAAATGCTTTATCGCCCAGTCGAGCACTTCGTTTTGATCCTGGCCTTCTTTAGTCGGGTCCATAAAGCCAATCTGGCCGCCGGACTGGCCAAAGCCGCGCTCTGAGAAGCTGATAACAAAATAGCCATTCTGCCAAAGTTCAAGCGCTGCTTGGTTGTCGACAAAATGACCAGGCTCGACTTCAAAATCAGTGTTTTTTGAGCCGCCAAATCCGTGGCTATGAATGACTAGTGGTGCATAGCCCAGTTCGTCTTCTGCCAACATTCCTACTGTTGCAATAGCCAGGTTATCCGGGTGGGGCACATATACCGTCATGTCGATTAAGGTGTCGTCATGCTCGGTGTTAAAGCTGGCGTCAAAACAATAACCAAGACCACTATCGAGACGGGTTTGCTTATCCCGGCAACCGGTGCCGGGGTCGGGATTGCTATTGTCGCGAACGACCGTAATAGTCACTGTGGCCGTATCGGTACCGCCATTGCCATCGCTAATTCCATATTCAAATGTGTCTTCGCCCTGGAAGCTAGGGTTTGGCCTGTAGTCTATTTTGTCATCGGTTTGATCATCGGCCGTGCCGTTATCATCACGCGTTAGGGTGCCCGACCCGTTGGTCATAGCGGGAATCGTGGTTAGCTGAAGGTCATCGCCGTCGGCATCAGTATCGTTAACAAGTACATCAATAGAGTTAGCTTCACTGCCAGCATCTACCGTGGTGCTATCTGCATTAGCTACGGGAGCTGTGTTGCCTCGAACTACCGTAATGGTCACGGTAGCGGTACTGGTGCCGCCATTGCCGTCGCTGATGCTGTACTGAAAGCTGTCCTGGCCGTCAAAATCTGCGTTAGGTGTGTAGTTTATTTTGTCGTCAGTTTGGTCATTAGCAGTACCGTTATCGTCTCTACTGACCGTGCCTGAGGTAGAGGCAGCGGGCACGGTAGTCAGGCTGACGTCATCGCCGTCGACATCAGCATCATTAGCGAGCACATCGATTGAATTATTTTCACTATCGGTGCTCACAGTGGCGCTATCCGCAGTCGCTACAGGGGCGGTATTTTCTTGTGAGTTGCCACCGCCACCGTTGTCGGGGCTGCCGTTAATGCGCGGGCTGGTACTGCCACCACCACAGCCTACGACCGCGCCGCTAAGCACAATCGCTACTAATAGGTTTCTCATTGTTGTCTCCGTTATCCGCAAGGCCTGGTTAATATTGTTATGGGTGCTTCGATAGTAGTGGGTAAAAATAACCATTATTTATTATCGCAGCTTTAGCGGGCCAGTAGGAAGTTATATCTATCGACTTATGCGAGATATCGACGCGGGCTTTGATCGCTAATGTTTTATGTTACATCGGAATAAGGGAGCGTCTCAAAAATTAACAGACGGCCAGCTAAAAGCCGATGAAACCAAAGCGAAAAAGTAGTGCAAAAAAAGAAGGCAAGCGCGGACAGTAGTCCGGCTTGCCGTAGGGTCGTGAGGTGGGCACTTAATTGTTAGCTAAGTAAGACGACCAGAGCTGTGGTAAGGCTAATTAGATTAATTTTTGCGGTTGTATCACGACTGGAAGGTACGAGTCTGTGCTTGCAGTTTTTCAGAAACGCCAGATCAGAAATTAGGTTTTCACCCCTTGGATTTTGCTAGCCGTGTCGTTACAGCACGCCCATTAGTGCGTGAGCAAAAACGATGGCTACCGCAGCAAACAGACCACCCATTCCAAGGCCGTTGAAGTTTGCAAGTGGCTTACGCTCACCCATTACCAAGTCCACCCGGTTATTGACCTGGTCTCGCATAAAGTTTGATTTAGGCATGGTTGTTCTCCTGTTCAATTTTTGTAAATTATTAGTTAGGCGTCGTTGGTGCAGCCGTTTTGGCTCAGTATTGACGCATCTGTCCCACTAAGACGCCTTGAATGGCAACTTGTTGGGGGTGGTAAATCATGGGCTGCATACCGGCGTTCGCAGGGTGCAGAATAATTCTGTCGGGGTGCTGTTCGATGCGTTTTAGTGTTGCTTCGGCGTTATCGACGAGTGCCACAACCACTTCGCCGTTGCGGGCATGTTCGCGTTTTTCGATGACCACCCAGTCACCATCAAAAATTCCGTCATCGATCATTGAGTCGCCCCGGACGCGAAGTACATAGCAATCGCCCGTACCACGAAGTTGCCATGGCACTTCCATTGGCTCAGGGTTTTCCATTGCTTCAATCGGTTTACCCGCAGCGATGTCGCCCATTAGTGGTAGGGGCTCGTTGCTGGCAATGTTGTAATTGCCGAGCACTTCGGTCGCAGCAACGCCGTCTTGTTGCTCGGCATATTCGGTGAGGCGAACGCCGCGTTGTTTGCGTTCCATTGGCTCAACCAAACCGGCATCAACGAGTCCGGTGATATGTTTGTGCAGAGAGCCGCGCGACTGCAGGCCAAGTGCTTTGCACAATTCATCTAACGTTGGCGCTGCTGCGCCAGTAGCCGATAGAGACAGTAAGTGCTCGTATAGGCTCTGTTGCTTGCGGGTTAGATTGTGAGCATTGGTGGTAATCACGGCTGTTCTCCTTTCGTTCTCCGGTTAAATATAACAGAGAACGAAAGGAAAACAAGTGTTTTAAGGAAATTTATTTTTTGCCGCTGCCCTGAGCACTGTCAGGGTAGTAACTGATGTTGGCTGTGACTA
Organism: uncultured Gammaproteobacteria bacterium; assembly: GCA_905479545.1. GTDB lineage: Bacteria > Pseudomonadota > Gammaproteobacteria > CAJQNE01 > CAJQNE01 > CAJQNE01. The sequence continues at coordinate 13,279 of CAJQNE010000147.1, forward strand.
AGGCATGGTGCTTAAAGGTAGTAGCGCCTCACGGTAGAAGGTGTTTGCACGTTCTGACGGGTTGGCCAGAAACGGTAAGGACCGTTAGTGCTGACGCTCACGCTGCGGTGCTGCACTAAGCTGTTGCTCGTGAAGCTTTAGTAGCATAGGTGCGTGAGTTTCCTGTAGCGGCTTAGTAATGTAGCCACCAACCTGTTGATACTCTGTGGCGCGGCCGACGTCGTCAGAAAAATCGGAGGTGGAAAGCATCACTATTGTCAGGGGCTTGCCGCAGGCACCGTTGAGCTCGGATTCGGCTACTTTCCGAAGAAACCCGAATCCGTCAAGTCCGGGCATGTTGATATCAAGCAAGATCATGGTGGGAAAGACCGCTTCGGGGTGGTCGGAGTTTTCAGCCTGTTGTTTGCAGTTTATCAGGAAGTCGAATGCTTCCTGACCGTCGCTGCAAACAGTGATGTTGTCGCATATTTTTGCCGCCTTTATGTAGTGCTGGGCGAGGTATACATCGGCCGGACTATCATCGACGATAAGAATGGAGGGGATTTTATTGTTGCTCACGACATAACTACCGAACAGCGGAATACGGTTCGATAATTATGACGCTTATAGGTTGTCCGGAGACAGATCTATCACATTGATACTATCTGTAAAATAGCATTGTTTTCAGTAGCTTACTGGTGCGTAGGTTTTTACTATCCACAACGGAAATATCGCGGGCGAGTCTTACCTGCCTGGCTGATTCCTGTTGTGCTACAGGCGTTACACGGGTTCATTATTTTAGAACAGTGAAATGTCCCGTACCGCACCTTTGTCCGCGCTAGTGACCATTTTGGCATAGGCTTTTAATGCCACACTCACTTTGCGTGGCCTTGGCTCAACCGGATGCCAGCCTTTTTCATCTTGTTTCGCGCGCCGTGCAGCGAGTTCGGAGTCGTTAAGCTCTACGTTGATACTGCGGTTGGGAATGTCGATTTTAATTATGTCGCCGGTTTCGATTAGCCCAATTGCACCGCCGGCTGCCGCCTCGGGCGAAGCATGGCCAATGGATAAGCCGGAGGTGCCGCCTGAGAACCGACCATCGGTCAGCAGTGCACACTCTTTGCCAAGGCCGACCGCTTTTAGATATGAAGTGGGGTAGAGCATTTCCTGCATACCGGGGCCGCCGCGGGGGCCTTCGTAACGGATAATGACTACCTCGCCCGATTTAACCTGCTTCTTGAGGATGCTGGTTACCGCGTCGTCCTGGCTTTCGAATACGTGAGCCGGACCCTCGAACACCCATATGCTTTCGTCAACACCACCGGTTTTAACTACACAGCCATCTTTAGCGATGTTGCCGTACAGCACGGCAAGTCCACCTTCCTGTGAGTAGGCGTGTTCCCGCGAACGGATACAGCCGTTCTCACGGTCGTCGTCGACAGTATCCCAACGGGTTGCCTGGCTAAAGGCTGTTTGTGTGGGGATGCCAGCGGGCCCGGCTTTGAAGAAAGTGTGGACCGCTTCGTCTTTAGTGCGTTTCAGATCCCATTTGTCCAATGCTTCGGTCAGGGTTTTTGAGTGCACGGTGGGAAGGTCGTTTACCAGTAAGCCCGCACGGTCTAGCTCGCCGAGTATGCTAAATACGCCGCCGGCACGGTGTACGTCCTCCATGTGGTATGTCTGAATATTCGGCGCGACTTTGCACAGTTGCGGAATTTTCCGACTGAGCTCATCAATATTCTGCATGGTGAAATCAATGCCGCCTTCCTGGGCGGCAGCCAGCAGGTGCAGAATGGTGTTGGTTGAGCCGCCCATAGCAATGTCGAGGCTCATGGCGTTTGAGAACGCGTCGAAGTTGGCGATGCTGCGGGGCAACACTGATTCGTCATCCTGTTCGTAGTAACGACGGGTGATTTCTACAATTGTGCGACCCGCCTGAAGGAACAGTTCTTCGCGATCGGCGTGAGTGGCCAGCATGGAGCCGTTACCCGGTAGCGATAAGCCCAGCGCTTCAGTGAGGCAGTTCATTGAGTTGGCAGTGAACATGCCAGAGCAGGAGCCGCAGGTAGGGCAGGCAGAGCGTTCGTATTCGGCGACTTTTTCGTCGCTGGAGTTAGGGTCAGCTGCTACTACCATGGCATCAACCAGGTCGAGGCCGTTTTCGCTTAAGCTGGTTTTGCCGGCTTCCATCGGCCCGCCGGATACAAAAATAACCGGGATGTTCAACCGCATTGAAGCGTTAAGCATTCCCGGGGTTATTTTGTCGCAGTTGGAGATACATACAATCGCGTCGGCGCAGTGTGCGTTCACCATGTATTCCACTGAGTCGGCGATCAGGTCACGAGAGGGCAGGCTGTAGAGCATGCCGTCGTGGCCCATGGCGATGCCGTCGTCTACTGCGATGGTATTGAATTCTTTTGCGACGCCGCCGGCGCGTTCAATTTCGCGCGCGACCAGCTGGCCCATATCCTTAAGGTGCACGTGACCCGGTACAAACTGCGTGAACGAGTTAGAAACCGCAATAATCGGCTTGCCAAAATCACCATCTTTCATGCCGGTGGCACGCCATAGCGCGCGGGCGCCAGCCATGTTGCGGCCAGCGGTGGAGGTTTTTGAACGGTATTGCGGCATGAGGGTTCTCTCTCGGGCGGGGCTGGTTGTAAATAATGGTGCGAGCGGTGCAGTTTACCACTGTGCAGAGCGGAGTTTGATGGCTAGCTTGTTTTGCTCGGGCGATTAGCCAAAACCTTGCGTTTATTGCCTTCGCCATCAATGCACACATAAATCAGCTCGGCGCTGGCGACGTGGGTCGGGTCACGCTCGTCGGGGTGCTCAGTCACCACTTCAACCCGCACGGTAACCGAAGTATTGCCGATTCGTTCCACGCGGGTGTAGCAGCAGACCAGGTCACCCACGTAAACGGGTGCGCGAAATAAAAATTCCTTAACAGCAACGGTCGCCGCTTTGCCGCGTGATATTCGTGTCACCGGCACTAAACCGGCTAAATCCGCCTGACTCATCAGCCAGCCGCCAAACACGTCGCCATTCATATTGGTATCCGCGGGCATCGGAATGACCTTAATGGCGGCCTGCATTTTGCCGAGTAGCTCCGGGAAGTGCTCGCGGGCGCGTGATTCCATACGAAGGTCGCAGTTTGGGTCGCGG
>CAJQNE010000148.1 GCA_905479545.1 uncultured Gammaproteobacteria bacterium
GTCGGCTTCCCGGCTAAAGGCTTATCCTCAACCACAAAAAAAGCGCCGCCTGAACTCACGTTCGGACGGCGCGTTTTACTTTAGCGCTCTATTAAAGCGCCTCAGTTAAGCATTACTGAGCGCTTACGCCCAATGACTTAACCGTTTCGATGTTGAGGTAACCATCTTCTGGCAGACCTTTAGAACGCTGGTAGTTATTCACTGCCCGCATGGTCTGGCCACGTAAGGTGCCGTCGATAGCGCCCGGATCAAAACCTGCTTTTTTCAGCGCGTTTTGAATTTCCCGGATTTTCTCAGGGGTCGCGTTGGTTTCGCAAAGAATCTGACGACGCTCGGTGGAGGCATCAGACGCTTTCACACGGTAAGACAGAGTCTCGTATACCGCTGGAATGTCAATCACACGAGTCGAACCTTGCTGGTCGATAACACGACGAGAAAGAGTTTCGTATACCGCAGGGATTTTCTCTTCACGGTACGAAGCAGCTTTATCAACCACGGTACGGGTAACCGTCTCGTACACAGCTTCAACTGGCACTTCGTTCATGTCGCCTGGCTTCTCAACCACAACGCGTTGAACAGTGCGGTATTCCGCTGGAATCTTAATGGTTTCGGTACGCGCAGGCTGATCAACAACTTGCTTGGTGCAATCGCAGTACTGAGCTGGCACGTCTTCTTCGCGCACTCCGGCTGGGGTTTTCAGCTTAAGTACGGTAATTGTTTCGAACTTTGGTGGTACTTCAACCAGACACATAACGTCATCATCGGCTTTGCTGACGATAGAACTGCTACCGCCTACCAATTCACCATCCGAATTAAAGTCACTCATCGGACGAACGTCCAGCGCTTGGCTAATCCATGCACGGCCGCGCTTCCAGGTTTTGTAGCCTTCAGCAACCTGAACACGCTCAGTAACAGATTCGTACTGGGCTGGGTAAGGCACTAAACGCTTGCTCGCTTCTTTCGAAATGGCGCGGTTCTCTACCGTTTTGTAGGTAGCAGGAATAACGCGGAGGCGAGTGCTCTCTGGCTTAACCAGAACCTTCTCGGTCACAGTCTTAAACACAGGAGCAACGGGAACACGACGGACGGTAGCCGGCTTAACCACAACACGATCGGTTACGGTTTTATAGGTAGGTGCTACCGGAATCTGGCGAACAGACTCTGGCTGAACAACGACTTTCTCAGTTACCGTCTTGTAGGTAGCCGGAACCACTTCGTAGCGCTTAGTTGCCGGTACTTTAAGGACTTTTTCAGTCTTGGTTTCAAATTTAGCCGGAACTACGATATCAACGAAGCAATCTGACGCTACAGTTGGCCCTTGCGTGATTACAGGAGCAACATAAGCCGGAGCAGCTGAAGCAACCGGGCGCGGCATGTTAGCGCTGAAGTTGTTGTCACACTGCTGCATCATCAAACGAACAATTTCGCCTGAGGCGTTTTTGTAGGCGTTGACTTTCATGTCCGGGCTGAAAGGCACATAGGTGCCAATAATTTTGGCGCCAACTCCGTCACGCTCCATGCGTTTGCCGACACCCCGGTCGCAGGCACCGTTCTCGTAGCCGGCCACTTCGCCCAGATCCATTACTTCATGGCCAACTTCACCCGCCCGTTTCAGCGGTGGCTTAAAAGTAAACGACTCGTAAAAGTCTGCGGTGCCATTCAGTACAGCTTCATCACATTCTGCTGCGGTGGTATAGCCCTCATTGCCGTGCCCGTCTTTAATAACGCGGGCTTGTGCGGTAGTTACTGCGGTCATTGAAACTGCGATTAACGCAGCTGACAAAGCAGTAGATCGCAGCCCTGAAGCCGCAACGTTGCTCTTATTCATGTTCAACATTGTTCCCTATCCCTTTGTATTTACAAGAAAATATACGAAATCACTATCAGGAAGTATCGCTCTGCGAAGCAGGCATACCGCTTACCACGCTGAATAGACACTATCCGGACAGCGATTATGGCCGTTATTTGGGAAAGTTTCTCTACGAAATTATAGATTTTTCCCATTGTTTACGGTTGATGCCAATAAGATCAGCGGATTAAAGCCACCAACCGACCGCAAAACAGCTCAGGAATATTGTCCTCTCGGACATATGTAATCGTGAAAACACAGTTGAAAATACCGGTTACTCCATGACCGAGCAACCGGGCCGGTATTTTCAATCAGTTAATCTGATACTGGGAAGAACAGCTATCAGCTAACTCTGCTAGTCCAGTGCATCTGAAGCAACGTGGTACTTAGGATCTTCCATCACGTTCACTTCAACTAAGTCACCGGCTCGCTTGAGCAATTTCCGACACTCAGGACTGAGGTGTCGCAAGTGCAGCGTTTTGCCTAGCTTAGTGTAGCGATCGGCAAGGTTATCGATAGCGACAAGCCCGGTGTGATCGGCTACGCGAGAATCTTTGAACTCGATAATCACGTCGTCCGGATCTTCGTGCGGGGTGAAGATATCGCGAAATGCTGAGCGTGAGCCGAAGAACAGCGGACCGTCCAATTCATAAATTTTGCTGCCGTTCTCGTCGATACGGGTCCGGGCGTGGATGTGCTTGGCGCTTTCCCAGGCGTATACCAATGACGCAACAATCACCCCGATCACAACCGCCATTGCCAGGTCCGTTAATACGGTCACTATGGTCACTATCACCATAACAATTGCGTCTTGCTTGGGAATGCGGCCGACGATGCGAAAGCTGGTCCACTCAAAGGTCTTAATAACCACCACAAACATCACGCCAATAAGGGCCGCGACTGGTATTTTTTCGATCAGTGGTGAAGCGAACAAAATGAACCCAAGCAGCATCAGCGCCGCAGAAGCGCCGGAAAGCCTGCCCCGACCACCTGATTCAATATTCACCATGCTCTGACCAATCATCGCGCAGCCGCCCATGCCGCCAAAGAAACCCGTGGTGATATTCGCGGCGCCCTGCGCAGCACACTCGCGGTTGGCTTTACCGTGGGTATCGGTGATCTCATCGATTAACGACATGGTTAGTAACGACTCAATCAGCCCGATACCGGCCAATATCACCGCATAAGGCAGGATAATTTGCAGCGTTTCCATGGTAAATGGCACTGAAGGAATCGCAAAGGTCGGTAAGTTACCGCCGATAGATGCCAGA
>CAJQNE010000149.1 GCA_905479545.1 uncultured Gammaproteobacteria bacterium
GGGTTTCTGGTCGACCCTGGCGACAGCATCGAATTCGCCTCAGCGATAGAGCGAGCGCTTACCAACACCGGGTTGCGAGAGTATTGTCGCGACAACGGCCCGAAAAAAGCCCGGGCGTTATTCGACGTCGACCGGGCTGCCTGGCAAACCGAGCAATGCTATTTCCACTGGCTGCAGAGCCGTTAGTCCGGCTGCTTATTCACCCGGCAAACCAGCAGGCTCTTAAATTGTTCAGCATGCAGGCGGCCGCTTTCTATCAATGGGGTTACCAAATCAGCGGCCGACGGACCTCGCTCGCCATGCTGCCAGGCATTCGAGCCGGTGAAAAAAATCAACACGCCATTCGGGTTCAGCTGCTGTAAGAACTGCTCCAACACCGCTTTGTCATCGTGAATTCGTGATGGCGACCCGGGGTTATAAAACTCACATAAATGAAACAGCGTGACAATGTCCATCTCGGGCACGGTGGCCGGTGTCAGCGAATAAATATCAGCGAACAGCACTTTGTAGTGGCGAGCCAATTCCGGGTGCTTTAGTAATAGTTTTACGTAAGCGGCATGTTCTTTTGGGCCAACCGTTATAGCCAATATATCGTTATTGGTGTCAGTATCGAGCGTGCTTAGGCCAACAATATGGTGCAGGCCGGTACCCATATGGAATATTCGCTTGCCGCTAACCTTATTTTGCGTGAGCCAATCCAGAAAATGGGCATCACAGGGGCAGGATTCCGGCTTGAACCGCCAGTTCACATGGCTATGCCGGGCACCCGATGGATTAGCGAATCCGAGGCTATTATCTATTTTCCAGTTCAGGCTCATGATTACTCTTTCTAGATGATTACTTGGTAGTGTTCGGCACTGATGTGGTCTGCGCTCAAACAGGTTTTCACAGCTGCTTTAGTCAACTGCGCGAACATGCACGAAGGCCTGTTCTGCAATAAATTAACTACGTTCAGTCTACGCACAGAAGCCCATCCCAAAATTACAATCAGGCAATGTCAAAGCTGAAGCCGAAACAGGTGTAGAGACCCACAAACTGGGGTTATACCGCTTAGTGGTTGAATTTCTCGTCGGGCAAACCTACGATCCCCGCCGTAAACGATAATTACCTACGCCCCTTCAATCTCTAACTGAGCTCCAGCCATTATTTATTCCCGACAATTGACTCGCCTCCAACTGTCGGCAAAGTGTTTGCGGCTTGCGGCCCGTGCGGTGTGGATCACACTCCTGTCGATAGTTTTGGTTGCGCCTGCTACATCTTCGCAACAGGCGGATAGCGACCCACAAGAGCATGAAAATTACAGCAACCGCCAAGAACGTCGCGAGTTAGGGCTAGATCACAAAATTGGCAACCACTTTCGTTGGGCCGGCACGCTAGAGGCAGAATTTGGTAAGCAGCTTATAGGGAAGTCTAGAAGTAGTAAGGGCAATAGAAACCTGTCGTTACAATTAGTCGCTGGCATCAACTTCACCGATAACGTGGAGCTAGAACTTAGTTACGAGTACGAAGAGCAGCTAAGCAGCTTTCGACTTGATGAATCCATATTGAGCGTCAGCGCCGGACCACTCAGCCTGGAGCTTGGCCGTTTTGCGGTGCCCTTTGGGGCATACAACAGTTATTTTATTGAAAGCCCCATCACCAGCTTTGCCGAGGTACTCGGCGATTCAGTAGTGCTGGGTATTGAGTTGCAACCGAGTACCGAACTACAACTATTTTCTTCTCAAAGCACCAATTTTCTGAACCGAAAGCAAATAGCGTGGGGCATTGCATTGGAACAGCAAGTCGGAGATATTGAATTCGGTGCTGGCTATCTCTCCGACCTGGCATTGAGCGAAGATATTGTTGAGGAATTTGACTCAGATTGTGCAGAAAATAGTAACAGCAGCGTATTCGCCTGCGAGGCGATTCCAGCGGCGAATGCACACGTGGCCATTAGTGTTAATCGAGTGGTGGTGTTGGCTGAGGGGGTTGCCGCTCTTAAAAACACACCACAAACTCCCGACGACAGGCGGCGAATTAAGTTGCTTAACACTGATGACGATCCGGATGAATCATCGGTTGAATCAAGCGATGATCGGCCTACTGATAATCAATTTGGACTGCGACTACAATACCAGTTCTGAAGGCAGAGCTGTGCTCACGTGCTTAATAAAATTACCCGCTGTGTTGAGCCTCGAAATTGTATCGCCGTAAAAAATGGCATCGTGTTCCGGGATGATCGTCGCTTTGTTATTCGCGACTCACTGTTCCCACAGCGTCATGTAACTGGCATATCCAGCAATTTCTGTAGCAGCCATCGGCCAGCCGAGAATTAGGTGGCCCGCTTCTGATTGACAAGACTAATCCGCTGATGACTTGTGCCTGACCAGGCTACTTCTTCCGAACACCTATCCTGATTGTAATCGTGCATTTTCTAGTTGCGTGTAGATTGATCGAGCGCTGCACTTTGCCAGTGCATTGTTGACTTTTAGATCAGGAGAAAAACCATGAGAATCATTCAAATAGCACTTTGTATAACTACGGTTTCGCTGGGGCTGTTCGTTTCCGGATGCAACGACAATAAAAATGCCAATTCGACCACTAATACCGGTGATGCCGGAGACTTTGAAATAGCGACCATTATTCTCGAACAAAACGCGACCGACGGCGATGCCGAAGTAGTCGTTATCGCCAAAGGCGGCGACGAGGGCATGGTACGGTTCTCCGTAACCGACCCTAATGGTCGCGTGGTGTATGCGGTAGACGCTGGGCAGAGCCCTATTAACCTTGGCGGCCGCGAATTCATTATCGAATCGCCAGAGCCTACCAATACGCAAATCGTCCTGGATGCTTTCCCTGAAGGTGCTTACACTTTTGAAGCAACGACTATTAGCGGTGCTTTACTGCGTGGAACACCAATGCTTTCGCAAACCTTCGCCAACCCGGTAGAAATTACTAACCCGGTGGAAAACAGCACAGTAGCCCGTGAAGATGTGGTTATCAACTGGTCGGCCGTGAGCAATGTTGATCACTATATTGTTGAGATGAAGGTTGAGTTTGATGATGGCACTGAGCAAACCTTAGCCGTCACAGTGGATAGCAGCACGACGCAGTTTATACCGCCACAAGAGTGGTTAATTCGAGGTATGGAGTATCAAGTAGCAGTGGGTACTTTTGCCATTGGTGGCAATACGTCATTTGTTGAAATTGCGTTCTTAACAGCCCCGTAATACCCGGTAGTTATTCTGGTGGCTGGCGGCTATTTCGCCAGTCGCCAGTCG
>CAJQNE010000150.1 GCA_905479545.1 uncultured Gammaproteobacteria bacterium
CCCGCTCTAAAGCAAAAGCTAAAGCGAGCGCCGGAGCTCGAACCTCAGGGTCCAAAAAGCGGAAAAAAAGCGCTCCGGCTGTAAAAGCAAGCCGCGATACCTCACCTAGTGATAACTCAGGCAAGTCGGTAAGGCGCAAAAAGTCTTCAGCCGCCGCTGGTAGCGCGAATAGCCAAAATCGCAGTGGCTCAAAAAGTTCTAGCTAAATATGCCTAGTTATCTTGACTACAACGCAACGACACCTGTCGATGAGCGAGTGCTGGAGGCGATGCTGCCGTACATGGCGTCGCCGCACGGTAACCCGTCGAGCGTGCATCGTTTTGGGCGGTACTCGCGTGGTGCGATTGATGAAGCTCGCGAGCAAATTGCAGCGCTCGTCAACGCTCAGCCTGCTGAGGTGTTATTCACTGCTAGTGGCACTGAAGCGGATAATCTTGCCATTAAAGGTGTAATGGGTAGCTTTGGTAGCGGTGCGCTGGCAGTCAGCGGTATAGATCATCACGCCGTAATTGAGCCCGCCGAATTTATTGAACGCTATGGTTATCGTCGCTACTTATTACCGGCGAACAACAATGGTGTCGTCGCCAGCGAGTCTATTGCAGCTCTAAGTGATGAAGAGCTAAGGCTGGTTTCAGTTATGTGGGCAAATTCTGAAACGGGCGCTGTGCAGAACGTCACTTCATTAGCTGAAGCCGCGCATAGTAAAGGCGCGTTATTTCATAGCGATGCGATACAAGCCGTCGGAAAGTTATCGGTAGATTTCTCGGCCAGCGGGTTGGACTTGATGTCTTTGTCTTCGCATAAAATATACGGCCCCAAAGGTGCGGGTGCTTTGGTGCGCCGTAATGCCGTAGATTTGCAACCGCAGTTGCACGGTGGTGGGCAAGAGCGAGGTGCTCGGGCGGGCACCGAGAATGTCGCTGCGATTGTAGGTTTTGGTAAGGCTGCAGAGTTGGCTAAGTCAGAATTATCCAGCAGGGCGGATCACTGCCGGTCACTGCAACGGGATTTAGAGCAAAAGCTAGCTGCGTTTCCGAGCGTTGTGGTGTTCTCAAAAGACGTTGAGCGGCTACCTAACACCACACAAATTGGTGTGCCGGGTTTTGACGCAGAAACATTATTGATGGAGCTGGACCGCTCCGGTGTGGCGGTGTCGGCCGGCTCAGCCTGCAGCAGCGGAACGGGTGAACCTAGCCATGTGCTCACCGCAATGGGCATTCCGGCTGAACTGGCTCAGGGTGCAATACGCATTAGTTTTGGCAAGGATAGTCCGGCAAAAGACGTCGATGCCTTCATTATGGCGTTAGCTGCGGTACTGCAGCGTTTTGGTAAGAGCTGATTTATTAGTTCAATGATCTATTTAGACTATGCCGCAACGACGCCGGTGGCTCCTGAAGTTGCCGCAGCAATGGCGGAGTGCCTGACTGCTGACGGTTGCTTTGGTAATCCTAGCAGTGTGCATGGCTTGGGACGAGCAGCTAATTCCAGAGTGGAAAAGGCTCGTGCGCAGCTGGCCCTGGCGCTAAACGCCGATGAGCGCGAAATAGTCTTTACCTCCGGGGCGACCGAGTCGGACAATATGGCTATTCTTGGGGTTGCACGATTTTATGCGCAGCGTAAGGGCCGCCACCTTGTTACCAGCCGGGTAGAGCACCGCGCGGTGGTTGATGCTTTCAAAGCGCTGGAAATAGAAGGCTTCGACGTGACCTGGTTGGAGCCTGTTGACGGTGTGGTGACCGCTGCGCAGCTTGCAGCCGCCCTGCGTAGTGATACCGCTCTGGTATCGCTGATGCACGTGAATAACGAGCTGGGTGTGTTGCACGATATCGCCGCGCTGGCTGAGGTTTGCCGCAACAACGGCACACTTTTCCATGTTGATGCGGCGCAAAGCTTCGGCAAGTTGCCGATTGACTGGCGCGACTTGGCCGTGGATCTGTTGTCGATCAGCGGGCATAAAATTTATGGTCCGAAAGGCATCGGCGCACTGATTGTCCGTCGTAGCCCACGAGCCTGGCTTACGCCTCTGCAATATGGTGGCGGGCAGGAGCACGGTTTGCGGCCTGGTACGCTGGCGACGCACCAAATCGTCGGTTTAGGTTCGGCTGCAGAACTTGCACAGCGCCGGATGGCGGCTGATAGTGAACATATATCAGGGCTCAGTGAGTTGTTTGTCAGGCAGCTGAACATTACCGGGCTGCTCCTGAACGGCAACCAGCGTCGGCGCTTGCCGAACATCGTTAATTTCAGCATTGAAGGCGTTCATGGTGAAGCGCTATTGGCCGGGTTGCCGGAGCTAGCCGTTGCCACCGGTTCAGCTTGTAGTTCGGCTGAGCGACAACCATCCTCAGTGCTCCGTGCGCTGGGGCGGAGCGACGAGCTGGCGGAGGCTTCGCTGCGAATCAGTTTCGGTCGGGATACCACTACTGAACAAGTTGAGCGGGCAGCAGCTATGATCGTTACCGAAGTTTCCCGGCTCCGGCAGTTGTCGCCGCCCCGCCCCTATGCAGCCTGATTGCTCCTCGTGAATAAATTCGCAGGGAATCCCTGGCAGGGGCGGCGGTTGCTTTGGCAGCACTTTCGCCAGCCGTTCGGTACAGGCAGCCTTGAGCGCTCCGATGCAGCGGCTGAAGCCTTTGATAGCAGCCGTTCTCAGCAGCTGAGGGTTGAAATTTCGCTGGTTTGCCAGCATATTGAAGAGGCGAGGTTCAAAGCATTTGGCGGTGTGGTTTTGTTGGCTTGCGGTTCATGGTTGTGTGAATGGTTAGCCGGTAAAAATCTGGCGCTGTTGCAGCAACTAAAGTCGGGTGAGCTGGTCGAATTACTGAGTTCGCAGCTTGAGTTGCAGCCTGCCGAAAGGCCACTGGCCTTTCTCGCTGAAGATATCGTGCTGCAGCTAGCGGAAACCATAGAATCTACTGATTCAGGAAAAGAGTGAAAATCATGAGTATTCAATTAACCGATGCGGCCGAAAAGCACGTAAAGCGTTATGTAGCAGAGCACGATGGCAGCGTGGGCTTGCGCCTGAACGTTAAAGTGGCAGGGTGCTCGGGTTTTACCTATGTGGTTGAGCCGGCTACCGAAATTGCCAGCGACGACAATGTGTTTGAGCAGGGTGACTGTCAGGTAGTGGTGTCGCCACGAGCTATGCCGTTTCTGGACGGGATGGTGATTGACTATGTTCAGGAAGGCCTGAATAAGCGCTTTAGTTTCCAGAATCCGAACGTGCAGGGCGCCTGCGGCTGTGGCGAAAGCTTTACC
>CAJQNE010000151.1 GCA_905479545.1 uncultured Gammaproteobacteria bacterium
ATTGTCACAGGCGATTAGCTGTGCTTTATCGGCTAATACACCCTGCGGCGTTCATGCTTAAAAATGTGCCGCAACGCCGAGTCGAACATCGTCGACATCCAGATCAAAGCTGTTGCCGGAACTATCATCGCTAAACCGCGAACCACGATAGTCAACAAATACGCTGAACTGCGGGGCGAATTTGTAATCTACGCCGACTTTAAACTCCGGACCTTCTATATCGTCAACCCACAAATAGCCAACCCGGCCATGAAGCGTCAGTGCTGTTAGCGGTTGGTACGCTAAACCGGCGTGCAGGCCCGCGCCAGCTTCAGATTCGTCGTCTAAGTCAAAATTGACAACTTCGGCTTCCAATACGGTTTTTAGCATTGAACCAACGAGTGGTCGGCTGGCACCGATGGCTACTCTTATTTGCTCGAAGTCAACATCAGGGTCAGCATTCGAGCCTGACTGATCGTCGTAATTCACCGAAGTATATTCAGCGGTAAAAGCAAGGTTTGGGTTTAAATCGTAGCGGCCGTAAATGCCGTAACCGTCACCGTCTATTTCAGCGCCAGGGACATCGATTTCGGTGCTGGGAACGTACATGAGCCCTAGTTTGGTGTCAGCAAAAGCGACAGTTGAAAGCGCTGCGAACGCGATGGGTGCAATGATTTTCTTGAGCATATTATTTAATTCCTTAAGCAAGAGTTGTTGTAAAAGTTGCGGCGAAGGGTTCTGTATAGAGCCTTCTTCCGACCAGCCAATACTTAGAAATGTACAGCGACGCCTAGACGTAAGTCGTCAACGTCAAAATCTGCATTATCATCTTCAAAACGTGAGGCGCGGTAGTCAATGAACAGGCTATATTTTTCGCTAGCCTGATACATCGTTCCGACTTTAACCTCCGGACCATCAACGTCATCAACCGATAGGTAGCCTACTTGGGCGTAGGCGCTCCAGCAGTCGAATATTTGATAATTTAATGCGATATGAAGGCACAAAACCAGTGTCGGCAGTATCGCCATCCACGGTGAAGCTGACGGCCTCGACTGCAGGGGTGAGCGATAGTTTTTGACCCATGGGTATTAAGCGTTTGTAGCCAGCGCGTACCTGAACTAAATCGAAGTCGACTTTTGCGCTCAATCCATCGCTTTCAGCACGGTCATACTCAACTGCTGAGTAATCAAAATACAACGAGTCCTTATCGGTTAAATTCAGGCTGCCGAACAGGCCAAGTCCGTCACCGTCCAAGTCGAGCGATGTGTCAGAGTCTGACAAATCTGCGTCGGCCTCGGCAACAAAGTAGGCCCCAAAGTGGCCGCTGGCTAATGCGCCGCTACTAAGCAGGCAAGCAGAGCAGAGTAGTAAGCTATGTTTGAACATGTTTTTCCCCAGAAAAGATTGTGAGCGCACAAAAGTTGAAGGTTGCGGTTTTTATTAGAAACATTTTTGCCTGCCCACTGTAAGACAAGTTGGGGCAAAAATATAGTGCAGCAATCTGACTGAAATTTCTTAAGGCTGGCTTAAAATAGTCCGCCGTTATTTTTAGGCCTGATGGCTAATTCGGTGATGCCTCTAAACAGGCGAAAGTCGGGTTTTTCCACTTAGTTGTTAGGTGTTATTTCTATCAGCCTCGTGCCGCTACTTACCTGCGTATCTGCCGTAGCGTTAATGTCAGCGACCTTGCCGTCGCAACCGGCAAGTAGCTGGTGCTCCATTTTCATCGCTTCTAAAATCGCTAGTGTCTGACCTTTCTTAACGCTATCGCCCGTTGCTACAGTTACCGCTAATATTTTGCCGTCCATGGGTGCCCGCACTACGGAGTCATCGCCGCCGTCCTCGCTACTGGTTTGTAGTTTTTCTGGGTCGACATAGCAGGCGTGAATGCCGCCGCTATGTAGCCACAATTGCTCATTATGAACTGCGTAATGGCCAATATGTCGGCGCCCATTGCAGTGGTAGACCACTTCGCCGTACGCCGCGGAATCAATCTTCACCCGGTTGGTTTTGTCGCCAAGGCTTACTGAGTAAAGGTAGTCGTGCTCCACCAGAATGGAAAATGGTAACGAATCGTCGCCGAGGTTTAGTGTCAGTGATTGTGGGATGGCGCCGGCACTGCTCCAGTTGTGTAGCTCGGCATTTAAACTGTGTTGCCACCATAAGGTGCTGGCTTTTAAGTGAAAGCATAATGCCGCAGCGAGCGTTTTGTGGAAGCCGCGGATGTTTTGCTCAATTTTGGTCGGGTACTGCTCGGCGATAAACGCGGTAGTCGCCATGCCGGCGGCAAACTGCTCATTGGCCAGCATATCGCTGAGGAAGTCGAAATTGTGCTTGGTGCCCAGCAGGGTGGTTTGTTCTAGCGCTTGCTTGAGTTTTCGTAGTGCATCGGCGCGGTTGTCACCGTAGGCAATTAGCTTGCCTTGCATCGAATCGTAAAATGGATTGATAGCCACGCCGGTTTGCAGGCAGTGGTCAAATCTTACGTCGCCCGCCGGTTCCTGCCAGAACAGCACCGGGCCAGCCTGCGGTAGGAAGTCGTTGTAAGGGTCTTCGGCACAAAGCCGCACTTCAATGGCGTGGCCATTAAAAGTGATTTGATCTTGAGTGAGAGGCAAAGCCTCACCACTGGCAACTTTCAATTGCCATGCGACTAAGTCCTGGCCGGTAACCAGTTCCGTTACCGGGTGCTCCACCTGCAAGCGGGTGTTCATTTCCAGAAAATAGAATTCGCCGCCAGTATCAAGCAAAAATTCAACGGTACCGGCACCTTCATAACTTACAGCTTTGGCCGCGTTTACTGCGGCGGTTCCCATGCGCTCGCGTAGCGCTGTATCAACGGCAGGCGAGGGCGATTCTTCGATGAGTTTTTGGTGGCGACGTTGGACCGAGCAGTCGCGCTCGCCGAGGTGCACGGTATTGCCTCGTTGGTCGGCAAAAATCTGCACTTCCACATGGCGAGCACCATCGAGTGCTTTTTCTATTATCAGCTCGCCGCTGCCAAAGGCATTTTGTGCTTCCGACCGGGCGGCCTGAATGGCGCTGATGAGTTCGTCAGCCTCTGCTACCCGGCGCATGCCGCGGCCACCGCCACCCGAGGCGGCTTTAACCATTACCGGCAAACCGATTTCGTTTGCAGCATTAGCAAGCGCCGTATCACTCTGGTCGCCACGGAAGCCCGGAATGGTGGGCACATTGGCGACTTCCATCATTGCCTTGGCAGCGGCTTTATTGCCCATCGCGTCGATGGCTTCTGGCGATGGACCGATAAATACCAGACCGGCTTTTTTAATGGCCCGGGCGAATTCGGCGTTTTCGGCCAGAAAGCCATAACCGGGGTGAATAGCGCTGGCACCGGTGGTTTTCGCTGCCTGTAGAACCGCCTCAATATTAAGGTACGACTCAGCCGCCGCGGCACCGCCGATGCAAATGGCAGTGTCAGCGACTTTTACATGAGCCGCATTAGCATCGACTTCCGAATACACCGCCACGGTATGGAAACCCAGCGATTTGGCACCACGCAGTATGCGTACCGCAATTTCGCCACGGTTGGCGACTAGAACAGAGTTAAAGCTCACTGGGTGGCTCCGTTGAGTTTTTGTATCCGCCGCTCACGCAGCAGTAAAAAAAGAGGTAAGCCGGAGGCAATAGCGATGCACACGCTGTAAACAATCAGCGGTGTCGCGATATTCACCGGGCCGGCTTTCATTCCAAGTCGACGCGCTTCAACGAACATAAATATCGACGCGGCGACGGCGACAATGCCGATATCGACCGTCAATGAACTGCCTGCCGAGGTGGTCATCGCTTCTTGCACAAAATGCACTGCATTAAAACCGCCTGGGTTGGCCTGCATGTATTGCAGGTTAAAAATCCACGGCACTACTAGGCCGGCGAGGGCCAGGGCAGCGTAGATGTATTGCAGCAGCGAACTGCGGGTCACGACTCGGTCCAGCTGGGTTTACGTTTTTCAATAAACGCCGCCATGCCCTCCGGCGACTCTTTACCGCGTACTGCGTCAGCAAATAGTGTCGCGGCGTAATCCAGTGACGGGCCTATGTCGTCGCCATAAACGTCGAGCATTATTTGTTTGGTCATGGCATTGGCACCGGGCGCGCAGCGGCGAACTTTCTTTAGCTCGCTTGCCAGTAGCGTCTCGATATCGTCATCGCTTTGAGCGACTTCGTGAACAAGCCCTAACGATTTTGCATAATCGCCATCGAAGCGCCCGCCGGTAACACCGAGGCGCCGGGCCTGCGTTAAACCAATGCGCTGCACTACAAACGGCGCGATCTGCGCCGGAGGCAGGCCAAGCCCGGTTTCCGGCAAACCAAACTGACAATCGGCTTTAGCAATCGCGATATCCGATACGCAAGCCAGACCAAAACCACCGCCGAGAATTGCGCCTTCCAGTACGGCAATAACAGCCTGAGGTGCCTTGTTTACCAGTTGCAACATCCGGCCGAATTCGCGGTTGTGAGCAACGATCGGGTCGCAATCCTCGGTAACCACTTCGTTACGCGATTTGGCTAAATCTTTGATATCACCACCGGCACAAAAAGTACCGCCCGTGCCTCGCAGCACTATCGCCCGTAGCTCACGGTCGGTTGTCACTGAGCTAAACACATCCATCAACTCCTGCACCATGACGAAGCTCATGGCATTGCGCGATTCAGGCCGGTTCAATGTGATGTGCAAAGCGCCGTTTTTAGTTTCGGTTAATAGCGTCGTGTAATTCATGGCATTTCCGGTTTATATACCGCAGATCAGCAAGCGGTAATTTGTAGGTGCGAATTCATTCGCACAGTCATGGTTCAGCGGGAGCGCCTATATTGTGCGAATGAATTCGCACCTACTGTCGCCACTCAATGAGTTTCATCTCCGGTAATTGGTGCTCAACCCCGTTTACTACCCGCGGTACCCGTCATCTTGGAGATAATCCGCATCATTACCTCATCAGCACCACCACCAATCGGCATCAGCCGCATATCGCGGTACATGCGACTTACGACGTTGTCCCAGGTAAAGCCCTGACCACCCCAGAACTGCAGGCAGGTATCAGGCACAGTCCGGCAGAGGCGACCTGCTTTAAGCTTGGCCATGCTGGCGAGCAGAGTGGCATCACGGCCTTCATTCATTTCTTCGACGGCGCGATAGGTGAGCGACCTTAGTGCTTCAATTTCGGTTTGTACTTCGGCAATCTGGAAATGCACCCACTGGTTATCCAGTACCGAGCCGCCGAATATTTTCCGCTCGCGGGCATAATTGACAGTCTCGTCGACACACATTTCCAGCGCTTTGAGGCACTGCGATGCGAGCCAAAGCCGCTCTTCCTGAAACTGCTGCATCTGGTAAACAAAGCCCTGGCCTTCAGCGCCAATTAAATTGCGCTGCGGCACTCGCACATCGTCAAAAAAGATCTGGGCGGTATCGGACGCTTTCATGCCGATTTTTTTGATTCGGTCATTGCGATTCACGCCTTTGGCGTCGAGCGGCACAATGATTAGCGACTTGTTGGAATGCTTACTGCCTTCGCCGGTATTCGCTAATAGACAAATCCAGTCGGCCTGAAAGCCGTTGGTGATCCACATCTTTGAGCCGTTGATAATGTAGTCATCGCCATCTTTGCGGGCAGTGGTTTTAATACTCGCAACGTCTGAGCCGGCGTTCGGTTCCGATACCCCGATAGCGGCAACCATGTCGCCTGCATAGGTGGGTTGTAGCCACTCTTCCTTTTGTTCGTCGTTACCAAAGTTCGCCAGTGCTGGCGTTGCCATATTGGTTTGAACGCCAATGGCCATGGGTATACCCGCCGCCTGGCTACGGCCAAGCTCCTCAGCGAGAATCATCTCGTATTCCCAACCTAGTTCGAGCCCACCACAACTTTCGCTGCGGGAAACGCCGAGTAGGCCAAGGTCGCCCATTTTTTTGAACAGCTCATGGGCCGGAAACATTTCAGAATGTTCCCACTCGGCTACGTTCGGGTTTATTTCATCGTCAACGAACCGGGCGACGGTACGACGGAATTCTTCATGTTCGTGTGTAAATTGCATAGTTTCCTCGGTTTTTTCAACCACAGATTTCAAAGATTACGCAGATTTTTTTGAGTATTTTCGTTCTGGTAGCGGCGGTAGCTGCGATTAAAACCTGACTTATCTAAAAATTTAAATTGCAGCTACCGATGCTGCTACTAAGTCTTGACCTCAATCAATAATCCATGAAATCTGTGTGATCTGTGGTTTCTAACTCAACGCTTTTGACGGGCTAATGCCCTTCAACTTAGCAATAATGCCCAGCATGATTTCGTCGGCACCACCGCCAATCGAGGTCAGGCGGCTGTCGCGGTAGGCTCGGTTTACCGGGTTGTCCCAGGTGAAGCCCTGGCCGCCCCAATATTGCAGGCAGCTATCCGTTACTTCCCGGCCCAGCCGGCCAGCCTTCAGTTTGCACATACTCGCTTTCATGGTCGCATCGCGACCATTGATATGGTCGTCTACTGCACTCCAGGTAAGCGCTTTCAACGCTTCAACTTCGGTCATCAGCTCACAAAGCCGGAAGTACACCGACTGGTTATCGAGAATCGGCGTGCCGAAGGTTTTGCGTTGGCGGGTGTACTCAATCGTATCTTCAATCACTAACTCGAGGCCTTTAATCGCTGCGCCGCCCGCGTAGATACGCTCCTCCTGAAACTGCAGCATTTGGTAGGTGAAGCCGGCACCCTCTTCACCGATCAGGTTGCGACGGGGTACACGGACATCGTCGAAAAAGATGATTGCTGTATCGGAGCTGCGCATACCCATTTTGTCGATTTTCGTTTCGCGGGTAACGCCTTTGGCATCCAGCGGCACAATAATGAGCGACTTGTTCGCATGTTTATGGCCATCGGGGTCGGTGTTGCATAGCAGGCATATCCAGTCGGCCTGAGTACCGTTGGTAATCCACATTTTCTGACCATTAATCACGTAGTCATCGCCGTCTTTGATCGCGGTTGTCTTAATGGCGGCGACGTCCGAACCGGCGTTCGGTTCCGATACGCCAATCGCACAGACCTGGTCACCGGCCAGAGTGGGACGCAGGTACTCCTCGCGAAGCTCATCGCTGCCAAACCGGGCCAACGCAGGAACCGCCATATTGGTTTGCACGCCAATGGCCATGCCGACGCCACCGGAACGCACCGCACCCAGCTCTTCGACAAACACCATCTCGTAGCTGTAATCCAGCCCGCCGCCGCCCCATTTTTCGGGACGGGAAATGCCCAGTAAGCCGAGGTCGCCAGCCTTTTTCATTACATCATGTGCCGGGAAAATACCGGCGGCTTCCCATTCGTCGCATTGTGGGTTGAGGTATTCCTCAACAAAGCGCTTCGATGTGGCGCGGATAGCATCGTGTTCGGGGGTGAAGTTCATGTTTTATCCTTAGTTTTTCAATCCGCAGATTAAGCAATTCAATATCGGCGTAGGTGCGAATTCATTCGCAGAATTCGGAGCGATCCCAAAGAACCGCAGTTGTGCGAATGAATTCGCACCTACGGTTAGTTTCAAAATAATCACAGTCGTGCTGCGCCATAAGTTGTGGGCTTCAGGTTTCGGTTGCGTGCTTCTAAACAAATCGACAAACAGAAACCCAGTACCCGTCGTGTATCACGGGGGTCTATCAGACCGTCGTCATACAGTCGGCCAGACATAATGAAAGGGTCGGAATCGCTATCAAATTGCTCGATGAGTTTGCTTTTCATATCGGCGATAAATTCGCTAGGCACTTCCTGGCCGAGCTTCTGCATTTTTTCAGTGGCGACAATCTCCAACACGCCCGCAGCTTGCTCGCCACCCATTACGGCGCTGCGGGAGTTGGGCCAGGCAAATATGAAGTCAGGGTTAAAACCGCGACCACACATGCCGTAATTACCGGCACCAAACGAGCCGCCGGCAATAATCG
>CAJQNE010000152.1 GCA_905479545.1 uncultured Gammaproteobacteria bacterium
TCAAAGCGCCCCATCGTACCCTCTACTTCCGGGTGCCCTGCGTGGCCAATTAATATCGCATCAAACCCTTCGCGACCGTATTTGACCACTTCCAAATGCACCTTGGTAACCAGTGGGCAAGTTGCATCAAATACGGTCAGATCACGTGCAGCCGCATCATCGGCCACTTTCCGGGAAACACCATGAGCACTGAAAATCAGCGTCGCACCGTCCGGAGCCTCATTCACTTCGTCAATAAAAACCGCGCCCTTATCCCGCAGGCCATCCACTACAAAGCGGTTGTGCACTACCTCATGCCGAACATATATCGGCGCGCCAAGTGAATCGAGCGCCCGCTCGACAATTTCGATAGCGCGATCTACACCGGCACAAAAGCCACGAGGGTTAGCGAGTAGAATTTCCATAAGACAGTGTTACTTTAAGTAAAGCGGGAATCAGAAGCGTATTTTACCAGCTATTCAGCTGTGCCATATTGCTCGTGCTTACCAAAGAAGGCATCCCACAGCAGCAGAATTACGCCGCCGGTAATCGCCATGTCAGCAACGTTAAACGCCGGCCACTGCAGGGTGTTGTAGTGCAGCAGCAAAAAATCGACAACATAACCATGCCAGATACGATCAATGGTATTGCCTATAGCGCCGCCGATGACTAAACACAGCGCCACGGCTTGCAGCCGCATTGCGGTCGGGTTTTTCCACAGCCACCAGAATACGTAGCCACAAACGAGTACCGCCATAGCGACAAAAAACACATGCTGCCAGCCGCCCGCATCAGCCAAAAAGCTAAACGCTGCGCCAGGGTTGTGCCGACGAGTCAGCGAGAAAAACGAGGTAATTACGCGCTCATCGTAGAGCTCAAAATTACTAACCGTTAGCCATTTAGTGAGTTGATCTACCACCACGGTTATCGCGCTGAGTATCAGCCACAACGCATTGTGCTTACCGGCAAACATTAAGCGAACACCCGGCTTTCGCCAGCCTCTTCACTAATATTGGTGACACAGCGCCCGCAAAGCGTCGGGTGCGCAGCGTGGTCGCCGACATCCGGGCGACGGTGCCAGCAACGCTCGCACTTCTCCGCGTTAAACCGTGCACTGCTAATTTTTAGCTCGTCGCTAACCGCTTCAGCACCAGCGGGCGCTTCAGCTAACGGCTTAACCTGAGCTTCTGAAGTGATAAATACAAAGCGCAGCTCTTCACCCAGTGCATTCAGTCGTTCGGCGCTCTTGCCGTCCGCATAAAACGTCACGTCGGCATCCAGTGAGCCGCCAATGGTTTTCTCTGCACGCAGCGTTTCCAGCTGCTTTTTAACCACTTCACGCAACTCAAGTAGCTGCTGCCAATCATCGTTATTCAGGCTGCCAGCCGGCGCGGTTGGCAATTCGTACCAACTACCCAGCAGTGGTGAATTAGCCCGACCTTGCTGGCCTGGCATAGCCTGCCAAAGCTCTTCAGCGGTAAAGCTGATTATCGGCGCTAACCAGCGAACCATCGCCTCAGTAATGTGGAACAGCGCGGTTTGCGCTGAACGCCGCACGGCACTGGTGGTCGGCGTGGTATAAATCCGATCTTTAATCACATCAAGGTAGAACCCACCAAGATCAACCACACAGAATTTATGTACCGCCTGATAAACGCGGTGGAATTCATAGCGCTCGTAAGCATCAAGAATTTCAATTTGCAGCTCTGCCGCACGGCCAAGCACCCAACGGTCCAACTCTAACAGCTCAGCCATCGGCAGCTGCTCGGCAGGTTCAAAGCCATCAAGGTTCGCTAGCAAGAACCGCAGCGTATTTCGCATCCGGCGATAAGAATCAGCGGTGCGCTTTAGAATTTCGTCCGACACGTTCATTTCAGAACGGTAATCGGTGGCGGCAACCCACAACCGCAACACATCCGCACCAATAGTGCCGACCACTTTCTGCGGCGCCATTACATTGCCGACCGACTTTGACATCTTGCGACCCTGCGCATCGACAGTAAAGCCATGCGTCAGCACTGATTTATACGGCGCACGGTCGTTCATCGCTACGCTGGTAAGTAATGACGATTGGAACCAACCGCGGTGCTGGTCAGACCCCTCAAGGAATAAGTCCAGCAATTCGCCGTCGTCTGGCCGGGTGTTCGGGTGAGCTTTCGGCACACAGTGATGCACAACGCCTGAGTCGAACCAAACGTCGAGAATGTCCTGCACAGGACTGTAGTTAGCCGCATCCTCACCGATAAACTCAGCCGCATCCGCTGCGAACCAGGCATCAATTCCGCCCTGCTCGACTTTATCAGCCACCGCCCGCATTACCTCAACGCTCCGCGGGTGCAGCTCGTCGGTTTCGCGATGTACATAGAGCGGAATCGGCACACCCCAGGTACGTTGGCGCGAGATACACCAATCAGGACGCCCCTGCACCATGCCGAGAATACGGTTTTTTCCCCAGCTCGGCAGCCATTCAACGTTATCAATTTCGGCCAACGCTTTATCGCGTAAACCGGCCTGCTTCATGCTAATAAACCACTGCGGCGTCGCCCGGAAAATAAGCGGGCTTTTGTGCCGCCAGCAATGCGGGAAGCTATGGTGCAACTTGCCGTCAGCCAGCAAGCGATTATTCTCCCGCAGTTTCTCCAATACCGATTCGTCGGCTTTGCGAACATGCACGCCGGCAAAAAATTCGACGTCAGGCTTATACAAACCATCGTCGCCCACCGGGTTAACCACTTCAATGCCGTTCGCAACCGACACCACATAGTCTTCCTGGCCGTGGCCCGGTGCGGTGTGGACACAACCGGTACCGGCTTCGAGGCTGACGTGGTCGCCATGAATGACCGGAACGACGCGGGATAAGAACGGGTGTTGCAGTTCGAGGCCAACTAACTTGCTGCCATCAAACTCAGCAACAGCCTTGCCCTCCACCCCGGCTCGCTCCAGTACAGAAGCCAGCAGCTCTGCGGCAACGATGATTCGACGACCATCACTCAGCTCAACCAGCGAGTACTGCAAGTCACGATTTACCGCCACTGCCATATTGCCAGGCAACGTCCATGGCGTGGTCGTCCAGATAACAATATCGGCACTATCGACCGATACACCGATTGCAGCACTCAGCGCCGCAGCATCACGCACGGCAAATTGCACATCAATTGAGTGTGAAGTTTTATCCTGATACTCAACCTCGGCTTCAGCCAGCGACGAACCACAATCCAGGCACCAATGCACCGGCTTCGCGCCTTTATGCAAATGGCCGTTCTCAACCATTTTCGACAGCGCCCGAATTTGCTCCGCCTCAAACGCCGGCCGCATGGTCAGGTATGGATTATCCCACTCGCCCAGCACGCCCAAACGCTGGAAATCTTTGCTTTGGTTATCGACTTGCCTCTGCGCATATTCCCGACAGTTCTGCCGGAACGTCGCTGCATCGACCTTATGGCCAACCTTGCCGACTTTCTTTTCAACGTTCAGCTCAATCGGCAAGCCGTGACAATCCCAGCCCGGCACATAAGGCGCATCAAAACCGCTCAGCGTTTTTGACTTGGTGATGAAATCTTTAAGAATTTTATTCACCGAGTGGCCAATGTGAATATCGCCGTTCGCATAAGGAGGGCCATCCATCAGCACAAACTTCGGCCGACCGGCACTGGCCTTACGAATCTGCCCATACAAATCATTTGCTTGCCACTGCGCCAGCCATTTAGGCTCACGCTGAGCTAAACCGGCTTTCATCGGGAAAGCGGTGTTCGGCAAATTCAGTGTCGATTTATAATCGGGCTTGGTGTCAGTGCTGTCAGTCATTAGTTTTTAGTCAATAGATACGGGTCAGTTTATTATGAAGTTTGGCGGCTGCCTCTCGGCAACCAGCCGCCAACTTAAAGATGTTTTGCTGCTCTGCAGTTTGGTTGTTATGGATCGTGACGGCGAAACCACTCTTCGGCCGCTTTAACGTCGCTAGCGATCTGCTGCTGCAACACCGCCACCGATTCAAATTTTTTCTCGCCCCGCAACCGAGCGAGGAAACTTACAGTCAGGCGTTTGCCATATAAGTCGCCCTTGAACTCCAGCAGATGCACTTCCAGCTGGTTGCGCTTGCCGTTTACCGTCGGCCGATGGCCCACATTAGCGATCGCTTTATGTGGCCCGCCAGGTAGTCCTTCTACCGTCACTACAAACACGCCGTTTACCGGCGACTTAACCCGCCGTAGCGGAATGTTCGCCGTAGGGAAACCTAACTGACGGCCCAGCTTTTCGCCATGATTTACCCGACCGGTGACCCGGAATGGCTGGCCGAGCAACCCGGCCGCCTCACCTAACTCGCCGGCAGCCAGTAAATCACGAACCCGCGTACTGCTCACCCGCTCTTCGCCCATTGCCACGGTCGGGTGTGTCGCAACGGTATAGCCGCGTTGCTCACCGACAGATTTGAGCAAAGCAAAATCGCCACGGCGATCTTTACCAAAGCGAAAGTCGTCGCCAACCACCAAATGCTTTACGCCCAGCAAATCAGCTAAACCGTTGGCAAACTGCGCCGGGTCGGTTTCCGCCAGTTCGGCGTTAAACCTCAGGCTTATCACTGCATCCACGCCACAAAGCGCTAACACCGGCAACTTATCCACTAGCCGCATTAGCCTGGCGGGTGCCGCATCGCGCGCAAAAAATTCGGCTGGCGTCGGTTCAAAAACCAATACCACTACCGGTAAGCCCCGCTCTTTCCCTTCGGCCACGAGGCTAGCCAGCACCGCCTGATGGCCGCGATGGACGCCGTCGTAGTTGCCAATAGTG
>CAJQNE010000153.1 GCA_905479545.1 uncultured Gammaproteobacteria bacterium
GCATATGCAGTGACTTTTCGTCGGTGGTGTCCATGCAGCCAATACCCATTAGCGTGTTAACACCAGGAATACCAAATTTATTACTTAGCTCTCGCAGCTTTTCGCTAGCTTTGCCATTGATAACGCCGCCGCCGGCATAAATCAATGGGCGCTGCGAAGCCGCCAGGCGGCTAAAGAATAGCCGGCACTGATATTCGCTTAGTTCTTTCTGTTCAATTTCAATTTGACGCTGACGATAGCCGGGCACCGGCAGAACGCCGTTGCCAACGAAGCTGCCGTTCCAGTTCTGAACATCTTTAGGCACGTCAATAACTACCGGGCCAGGACGACCCGTGCGGGCGATCTCAAACGCGGTTCGAACGGTAGCTTCCAGTTTCGCCGCATCAGTTACCAGGAACACATGCTTGGCGCAGGAACTCATGATATTAACGATCGGTGCTTCCTGGAATGCATCGGTTCCCATTGCACCGGTCGGTACCTGGCCACAAATCATTACCACCGGAATCGAATCGGCCATGCAGTCACGAATCGGCGTTACGCCATTGGTCGCACCGGGCCCCGATGTCACCATGAAGCAGCCAACCTTACCGCTGGCGCGCGCGTAACCCGCGGCCATAAAGCCTGCGCCTTGCTCGTTGGCGGGCACAATAAGCTTTACCTCTTCTTCGGCAGGGTGCGCTTCGTTGTAACGGAAAATCGCGTCGTAAGTAGGCAGAATCGCGCCGCCGGAATAACCAAAAATCGTGTCGACACCTTCGTCGGCCAGCACCTGCATAATAATTTCAGCGCCGGTCATACCGGTG
The DNA here is from genome assembly GCA_905479545.1 of uncultured Gammaproteobacteria bacterium. GTDB lineage: Bacteria > Pseudomonadota > Gammaproteobacteria > CAJQNE01 > CAJQNE01 > CAJQNE01. The sequence continues at coordinate 804 of CAJQNE010000153.1, forward strand.
CCTGCAAGAGGGTGGCTGGATTTGCTGCTGGTGGTTATGTCGTTCATTAGTAATTTCTTAGCTTTTAAGGCGCGAGTTAGAGTGCTGCAGATAGCCGACGGCTAGCCTACACAGAACCGCGTTTTATACCGGAAATGAGTCGCTTAAGCACTGGTTTTATGGCTGAAGCACTGGGGTTGGCAGGCGCTGTGGCCAGCTATGCAGGTTTACAAGCTCTGAGCGGGCACCACATAATGCCGCTTTAATTTCACCATGTGCCGAACGCTAAATTCGCGATGGTTATTGGCTAACGGAAGCAGCAGTTTGAAAAAAGTATCGTCGCCAGCCCCCGTTTCACCTGAGTCCGGGCCAATTATGCTTTTTGGCATGCCGAGGTCTGGCACCACATGGGTAGGTAAGTTGTTTGATAGCCACCCGGATACGCTGTACCGCCACGAGCCGGACAGTGTCAATACGATGCGTGATATCCCGTTGGCGGCAGAGCCGGAAGTAGCGAGCGAGCACCGTGATCGTTTAAAGCGGTTTTATGCTGATATTGCCGGGATGACGAACGCCAAGACCTCAGGTCAAATGCCGTTGTTTCCCAAAAGTTATCTGCGAGCAGGGGCGCATACGGCTCAACGTATATGGGTTGTCGCCGGTAAGGTTGGTGAGCGGCTATTGGGTGGTTGGCCGATGTTGTCATTTGCGTCAGCTAAGGCATTGGCAAACGCCCGGTTAGTCTGGAAGTCAATTGAATCAATCTCGCGGGTCGGTGTGATGCTGGATGCGGCGCCCGATGCACGCTGTGTTCTGATACTTCGTCACCCCTGTGGTCAGATAGCTTCGCGGTTGCAGGGCATGGCATCGAGCAAATTTGATTCTGATGTGGCTGCCGAAAATGATTGGGGGGTGTTTGAACACGTCATCAATACCAAGGCGGCGCAGCGTTATGGTTTGACGAAAGAGTCTTTGCTGGCGATGGCGCCGGAAGAGCGTCTGGCGTGGAACTGGGTGGTATTTAACGAGAAAGCTTTAGACGACGTTGAGGCGATGGGTCTGAATGATCGCGTTCACGTGCTGGTTTATGAGCAGCTCTGTGCTAACCCTGAAAGGGTGCTTCGGCAACTGTTTGAATTTTCTGGCCTGCCCTGGAATGGGCAAACTCAGCGGTTTGTCGATGCCAGCACCGGTCAGCATAGCGATTCTTACTATAGTGTTTTTAAAGACCCGTTAAAGGCGGCTTACAGTTGGCAAAGTAAATTAACCGCCAAGCAAATTTCGCTAGTGCAGGGTGTATTGGAGCAAAGCCGACTTTCCTCCTACTACCCGGAGGCCTGAAACCTCGGTACGCCTTGATTTTGCGTCCCACTATCAGTAGCTTACGTCGCCTGAAATTGCTGCATTAGCCGTGGTTTTTAGGCCAGATTACTGGTTGAGATGCTGAAAAAATTTGATCGTCGGCGCCTGTCGTTTGGTTGGAAAATTTCTCCTAGTTACTGATATTTATACGTTTTCAAGCTTGCTTATGAAGTTTCGCTTAGTTGTGCGTAGCGTTTGCTGGCAGCATTAAGTGGATACCGAATGCGGCACACCATATCGCTACTACTTTCCAACGAAGTTGGCGCTCTTACGCGCGTGGCAGGACTTTTTACGGCCCGCGGTTACAATATTGAGTCGTTAACAGTAGCGCCGACCGAAAACCCTGAGCTCTCTCGTATGACGATAGCGACAGCCGGTTCGGAAGACGTTATTACGCAGGTGGTAAAGCAGCTGAAGAAGTTGGTTGACGTAGTCGACGTGAAAGATTTGACCGACGACGCCCATCTTGAGAGAGAGTTGATGCTTCTGAAGTGCAGCGCCGAGGGTTCGATGCGTGACGAAATTAAACGTTTGGCCGATATATTCCGCGCCAATATTGTCGATGTGACATCGACCAGTTACGTCGTCGAGCTTACCGGCACTGCCCGTAAAATTGATGGTTTTATCGCAGCTGTCGGCAACGATAATATTAAAGAGTTGGCGCGCTCTGGTGTAACCAGTGTGGCGCGCGGCGAGGCCTCGTTGCACCTATAGCGTCCCATTTGACTGATTCAGGCCTGATTAAACCCGGCCCGGCATTTGATGAGTGGGTTTAGGTTTCTTGTTTTGACGGTCGCGATGACGACCGTTTCTGTTTTTGATTTTTAGCCGCATCGGCGGCTTAGTTTTGTTGGAGTTTTAACGTGTTAAACATCTACTACGATAAAGATTGTGATCTTTCGCTGATTCAGGGCAAGCAAGTTGCCATTCTGGGCTACGGCTCTCAGGGCCATGCCCACGCTAATAACCTGAAAGAGTCAGGCGTAAACGTAGTAGTAGGCCTGCGTGAAGGTTCAAGTTCAGTAGCTAAAGCCGAAAATTCCGGCCTTACGGTTAAGAATCTGGAAGACGCGGTTAAAGAAGCTGACGTTATTATGATTCTTGCTCCTGATGAGCATCAGGTAGCCGTTTACGACAGCGTTATCCGCGATAACGCTAAGCAAGGCGTTGTTTTGGCATTCGCGCATGGCTTTAACATCCACTTTGAAATGATCAAGCCACGCGCC
>CAJQNE010000154.1 GCA_905479545.1 uncultured Gammaproteobacteria bacterium
CAAACAGCCTATCCGCATCCGGTACAGCACCGAAGATGACGAAAATGGCGACAGGGGCTTCATCATTCATAGCGGTGAAGACAGCGATTACGACGAAGACTGACCCCAGCCAGACCATACTACTGCGGACTAAGTAAACTCACCGCACGCTGCAGATGCTCCGCCGCTTCACGACCTATCGCGGTGAGGTAGCCCCCGTCTGGCTGGGTCACTAATTGTTTCTCAAACAACCGCCGGGCAGCAGCAATCGAATCCTCGCTAGCCTCGTTTTGATGTACTTTCAGGCCACTGTCGCTGCTTTCAAGGCTAAACAGCCGAAGAAGTTCCAGCTCGGCGCTAAGCTGTTCGTTTTGAGGCATTTCCGACATCCTTATAAGTTCGTGAATTTGCCTAGGCAGAATAGCCCATTGCACTGCCACGCGATACCGCAAAGCGAGTGCAGCGGGCCAGACCTAGTACTGACCTGACGCCGCCACGAAGTCCGCGGCTTTCCCTATTACCTGAAATCCAACTTTAGCGACGCCCATACCCAGACGGCTACCGAACTGACGAATAATTTCTGACCGGGCGCTGCACGTCTCGCTGCAACCATAAAAACCAGTCGGCGGCTGCATCTTTTGTCACAGTTTTAATGTGTAACTTCAGTTAAAGTTCAATTTACAGACAATTAGAACCGTTGATTTTGAGCCTTTTAGTTATTTAACTGGGTTGTTTCGCTAAAAACGCTTAGTAGTAAGTTAGCTGTGCTTTCTACAAAAAATTTGCAGTTTATTCGCTAAACGACTAATTTAACTACATATTACAGCGACTAATGATGCGTAAAGCATCGGGATGCCCACGCAATGGCTGCCCTACCGCAAAACCACCAGCACAGCGCTACAACAACGCAGCAACAGGAAGTAGCAGGCAATAAGCTGCAAGCTATTATTTTTGATGTTGACGGCACACTCGCTGACACCGAGCAATGCGGACATCTGGTCGCTTACAACCACGTCTTCAACTCGCTCGACTTACCCTGGCGCTGGGATAATGATGAATATCGCCAACTTTTAAAAATTACCGGTGGCGGTGAACGATTGCGGCACTATCTGCAAAACGAACAGGCCTGCTACTCTGTGCCTAATGATGACAGGGAGGCTTTCGCCGCAGACCTGCACGGCCGCAAAAATAGCCACTATCAGCAATTAGTTCGCGAAAACTTAGTGCCATTACGGCCGGGCGTACAACGGCTTATTGCCGAAGCCCACAACGCAGGCATTCGTTTAGCTATTGCAACAGCATCGCATCCGCAAAATGTTGCCAGCTTGCTGCAACAGACGCTTGGCGACGCGTCCCAGTGGTTTGAAGTGATTGCTGGCGGCGAACAAGTGAAGGCAAAAAAACCCGCGCCCGATATTTACCGCTATGTACTGGAAAAGCTCGGCTTGGAAGCGGATAACGTTATTGCCATTGAAGATTCAGAACAAGGCCTACAATCGGCGCTGCGAGCCGGCCTGCGAACCTTAGTGACCAGTAACTTCTTTACCGACGAGCACGATTTTAGTGGTGCTATGGCGGTAGTTGATCACTTGGGCGAACCCGACCAGCCCTGCCACTTCCGCGATACCCGCAATAGCAGCCGGATGGTCGATTTAGCAGTGCTGCAGCAGCTAACCAACAGCGAGCCAGCGCCGCAGCTAGTTCACTAGGGCTGCTGTCCCTCGCCTATTCACCAGCAGGAATGCTCCTATCAGGGCTAGCTAGCTTTGTCGTCCAAAGCTTTTAAGCGCCGTAACTTTTCGGCCAGTTTAATTTCCAGGCCACGCTCAACCGGCTGATAAAAACTATTGCCTTGAAGCTCGGCGGGCAAGTAAGTAGCACCCGCCGCATAGGCATTCGGCTCGTCGTGGGCGTAACGGTAACCTTCGCCATAATCTAACGATTTCATTAGCTTGGTCGGCGCATTGCGTAAGTGCATGGGCACTTCCAGCGAACCTGACATTGCCACTGCTTGCCGCGCTGAATTATGAGCGCTGTACACCGCGTTACTTTTAGGCGCACAGGCTAAATAAGCCACTGCCTGCGACAGTGCTAACTCCCCTTCTGGCGAGCCTAGTCGCTCAAAGGCGATAGCGGCATCATTAGCCAGCGCCAGCGCACGCGGGTCGGCATTACCCACCTCCTCGCTCGCCATCCGCACCACCCGACGGGCGATGTACCGGGGATCGCAGCCGCCATCCAGCATGCGGTGCAGCCAGTAGAGCGCGCCATCCGGCGAGCTACCGCGCACACTTTTATGCAGTGCAGATATTTGATCGTAAAAAGCATCACCGTGGTTATCGAACCGACGCATAGCGCCACCCGCCAGCACGGTATCAAGGTCAGCCACCTTGCCACTGTCGTCTGCCAGGTCGGCGGCTATTTCAAGATAGTTCAGCGCCCGTCGGGCGTCGCCATCAGCAGCAGCAGCCAACTGCTCCAGTTGCGTTAACGAGATGGTTAGTTGGCGGTCCGCGAGCCCTCGGGAGTCATTCACTGCCCGCTTAAGCAAGCCCATCACATCGGCCGCAGCTAACGACTTCAATACATAGGTTCTGGCCCGCGACAGCAAGGCGTTATTCAACGCGAATGACGGATTTTCAGTGGTGGCACCGACGAATAAAATAGTGCCGTCTTCGATACTGGGTAAAAATGCATCTTGCTGAGCCTTGTTAAAACGATGGACCTCATCGATAAACAATAACGTCGCAGTGCCGTCTAATTGCTGACGCTTTCGTGCAGCTTCGGTAATCGCCCTAACTTCCTTCACACCCGCCAATACCGCCGACAGCTGCTCAAACTGAAGCTCACAGAGTTTGGCCAGCAATCTGGCGAGCGTAGTCTTACCGGTACCCGGAGGGCCCCAGAGCACCATTGAGTGCACTGAGCCAGCCTCTAGAGCCCGCCGCAGGGGCTTACCCTCACCGAGAATGTGCGACTGACCGATATATTCATCCAGCGACTGCGCACGCATTCGCTCAGCTAACGGCCGGGTATCAATTTTGCTCACCGACTACGCCAAAGTAGTACTAAATGTGCGGTTGCGACAGCGGATGCGCCAAATATAAGCAAATGCGAAAGCGGTGAATGAAAGCTATTCAACGGCATGTCGGCTAACAGCCAGTGGGCGATTCCATGCGCTATCATTATGCTGTCCAGCACCATTTGCACTTTAAAACGGGCGCTGGGTAGAGGGTTCATCACCAGCCAAAAAATAATGGCGATTATCGGCACGTGCAGCAGTACAAACAGGTCGTAGCCAAGCTTATCGCCAACCGTACTTAAACCAGGCAATAGCCGCCATTCCGCCTGAGCGACTGCATCTAACTCATGGCTGAGCAGCAATGCGATAGCAATGCAAAACACTAACTCCAGCCACCGGCTCGCCGGCTCGTTAGCCCCGCGCATTGTTGTCTAGCGCTCGTTCGAACCAGAGAAATGCATGGCTCAATGGTGTCAGCATCATAATCGCCCCCAGAAATACGCCTACAGAGTTTGCCAGCATATCCCAAGGATCGAACATCCGGCCATACATTGAAAGTAGCTGCACCACTTCCAGCAAAACGCCAAGCAACATTAGCAACAACATTGGCCAGAATAAGCGCCGCCCCAATCGAAGACAGCCGAACCCACAGGCCAAGGCGAAGTAACAGACAAAATGCGCGACCTTATCGTTAACCTGAAAACCAATCACCGAACCATCCGGCTCAGGAATGAGGGTTAGAGTCACCACTACGGCAAGTAACCACCAGCACAGCACTCGCCAATAAAACAGCCCGCGCAAGGCGGGCTTTTGCTGCGAAGCCGTCATAAATTAGCCACGCTCACCCACCACCTCGGTACCACGAGGAATATTCAGTTCAAACTGTTTGCGGTTGATACGGGCATTACTTTGCATACCACTAAATTCAATACTGGTTAACTGATCAAGGCTATCCGTAAGCTGCATGGCCATTAGCGCATTGCCGTTAAAACCAAGCCGAATCGATTTAAAATCGGTGTCCTGCTCTTTGGGTACCAGCAATAGCCAATCCAGACCTTGCTCGTCACCCACTTCAGTGACATTAAACTGGTCAAACAAATCACCTTCGCCACTTAGCAACACGGCGGGGGTTCGGCCCAGACCTTCCGCGACTGGACGCAAGGTCACCTGTTCAAGCTCTTTGTCGTACATCCACAAGGTTTTGCCGTCTGAACCAATCTGCTGCACGTAGGGTGCGGTGTAATCCCAGCGGAACAAACCAGGCCGCTGCAACCACATTTCGCCACTCGCCTCTTCCAGCACCATTCCGTCTTCATCCAGCAGCAACTGGTTAAACTCGGCTTTAATGCTTTGTACTTCAGCAAAATGCTGCGCTAGCCGATCGGCAGATTGGGCGCTGGCAGCCAACGGCAACAGCATTGACAGCAACGCCGTAAATAATAGGGTTCTAAAATTGCTCATTAAATAGTCTCTTCGCGGCGACAACGCGCCTGCCTTGTTACTGAACGATGATTTTTTGACTACGTTAGCCAGCACCAGTTCCACTCGTCCAATAATACGATTATTACAGCCCCTCAACATCGGGGCCGCGCCAGTCTACGGCGTACAGGTCGCTGCGGCGATCCTTGCGATTCCGGACACTGCCTTGCTCGCGCAGGTTCTTCAGCAAATCCAGGTCTAAATCAGCAATTAGCAGCATTTCACTATTCGGCGTCGCCTCCGAAACGACAGCACCCAGCGGGAACGAAAAATCGGCAGGACTCAATACCGCCGATTGCGAATATTGAATGTCCATATTTTCAACTTTGGGTAAGTTTCCGCAGCTGCCGGTAATTACCACGTAAATTTCATTCTCGACAGCCCGGGCTGCCGCGCAGAGCCGCACACGGAGATAACCATTGCGGGTATCAGTCCAGAACGGCACGAACAGAATGTCGATACCCTGATCGGCCAATACCCGGCTCAACTCAGGAAATTCCACGTCATAACAAATCAGCACCGCCACCTTGCCAACATCGGTATCAAACGCGACCAGCCGATCTCCGCCCTGCAACCCCCAGCATCCGACTTCATCGGGAGTGACATGCAGCTTGTATTGGCTAGCCCAACTACCATCCCGACGGCAAATATAGGCGACGTTATACAGCTTGCCGTCAGTATGCTCCGGCATGCTGCCGGCGATCACGTTGACGTTGTAGCTAACCGCGAGTTCAATAATCCTGTCGCGAATCTGCTCGGTAAAACCCGCCAGAAACCGAATGCCCTGAGCATCATTGCCGGTGTCCTGCAAAGCCATCAACGGCATATTAAAAAACTCCGGTAATACGACAAAATCAGCGTTGTAACCGGCAACTGCTTTCACAAAGTACTCAACCTGCGATAA
>CAJQNE010000155.1 GCA_905479545.1 uncultured Gammaproteobacteria bacterium
ACAAACATACCGCCGGAGCCGCAGGCCGGATCAAACACGCTGCCGCCGTGTGGCTCAATAATTTCGACCATTAGCCGCACCACCGAGGTAGGCGTAAAGAACTCGCCGCCGCCCTGGCCCTCAGCGAGGGCGAATTTGCCGAGGAAGTATTCGTAAATCTGACCGAATAAATCACCGTCGGCATCGTCGGGAATATTGGCAAAGTTCTTTAGCAGTCGGTTCGGCAGCCCTTTGCTGCTGGCATTGCGGGTTAGGGCGAAAAATTCACCTCTCGGCAGTACGCCTTCCAGTTCAGGCTTGTGCTGCTCAATGGCGCTCATGGCTTTTTTCAGCGCATCGGCAATATCGGCATCATCCGGCAAGTCGAGTAGGTAGTCGTAACGCGCTTCCGTCGGCAGATAGAAGCCGCAGTGCTCAATCGCAATATTCTCAATCGGCTTCTCGCGGCGGCCACCTTTCAGTTTTTCGAACTCGGCTTCTATAGCGGGCAGGTGTTGCTTGAATTTACCGTCAGCGAACTTAAGGAAAATCAGGCCCAGTACCGGCGTGTCGTATTCGTTACTGGCTAAATCGGAGTTAGCGCGCAGATCGTCGGCGCTTTTCCATAGCTGAGTTTCTAGCTGCTTTAGTGCTTCTGGGGTCATTCGGACGGTGGGCCTTTTATTTTGAAGGTTCGGCGTTTCAATAGCCGGTACGGCGTGTACACGATAGTAATAGTAATGCCTGCTCGTTCGCAGCGACTAAAATACGTATTGGTTCTCTAAGTTTCGTTGCAAAGGCTATAGCAACGAAAAAGCCCATAAACATTTGAATTTATGGGCTTTCGTGTATTTTTAAGTTGTGTGGAATGTTTCTAAATAAATGAGTGGAGACGGCGGGAATCGAACCCGTGTCCGCAATTTTTAGGCGCACGGTTTCAGGCAGCCATTAGCTTGCGTGCTTCCTCCAGGTCGTAGTCGGCTTGCAGGCCCATCCAGAATTTCTCGCTAACACCAAAGTGACGCGCTAAACGAAACGAATAGCGGTGTCGGCGGTGATGCTGCGTTTGCCGTGGACTATCTCGTTAATGCGGCGCGGTGGAACATTCATTTCGCAGGCAAGTTTGTTCTGGCTGAGTTCCATGGGTAGTAGAAACTCTTCGAGCAGTACTTCTCCGGGGTGAGTGTTGGCTATGGTCACAGCTCTATAGCCTCAGCAAGCACTTGGTGTTTGATAAGCGGGCTAAGCTCGCGTTCTGGAATAAGGTCGGGAGTACAGCCGGTTATCTCTTCAAGTCGCCTTGCCAGCGGCAAGCGTTGTTTAAATAAGCTGTATGAGCCGGGGAAGGTCACTAAGAAATCAATGTCGCTGCTTTCATTTTGCTCGCCGCGAGCCACGGAACCGAACACGCGCAGCCGACTTGCACCGAACTGGTTTGCCGCTGCGAGAATATCGGGCTTGTGTTGTTTTAGTTGTTCTAAGTTCATGGCTTTTGCTGAGTGCTTAAACCGCAGTTTCTCGATACTCGCACAATAAAAAAGCCGACGCTAGGCCGGCTATTCTATTTGAGGTGGTGGAGACGGCGGGAATCGAACCCGCGTCCGCGAGACCTCCGCCCGCAGCTCTACATGCTTAGTCGATTAATTATTTCTCGTGGCCGCTCGCCCAATCGACAGGGCGGTTACGTACACCAGTTCAAATTATGTTTAGCGCTGCTGTCTGAACACCGGCAGATCGCGATCCTGTAAGAGTCGACGCCATACTCCACCGGGTACAGGCACCGCGGTGGGATGACGCTAGCCTTAAGCGGCTAGTGCGTAGTTGTCGTCGTTGGCAACTATCAAGTTTTGCAGATTGTTTTACGTAGGTGATCTGCACCTCGGCATGCACCGCAAAGTTTTGTGAACCACGTCGAAACCAGGTCGTCCCCACAGTTTTCACTACTTTGTAGTACGACAAAAACGACTTGCCGTTTGTGTTACTGCCTAGGCCGTAACAGCCAGTAATAGTAGCACGGTTAGTTTGATGGCTTATTGGGTATTTGGTTCCCGCGCTGGTGAACTTAGCCGGCCTTCGACAGGCGCAAGCTGCACGGTGTTGGGTGGGGTAAGTATTTGTAGGTTCGATTTCAATCGAACAAGTTTTCGGCGACTGTTGATTGTTCGATTGAAATCGAACCTACAGACCGGCGGTTAGCGTACTTTGGCGCTTGGCATCAAAAAAACGGGAGCGGGCTTTCGCCGGCTCCCGTTTGGTTTTACACCTTAATGGTTACAGATCGTAACCGCGTTCTTCGTGCTGGGTGATGTCGAGGCCTTGGCGCTCGTCATCGTCGTTGGCACGAATTGGTGTGATCATTTTAATGCCTACCAGCAGTATTAGCGTGGCGACAGCGGTGTAGCCGCCGACCGCGAGAATACCGATAGCCTGGATTCCGACCTGTTCGGCAATTGTCTCGACGCCTTCTTTCGCAAAACCCTGACCGCTGAAAATACCCAGTTGCGTTGAGGCGAATACACCGGCGAGTAGGGTGCCGAGTATGCCGCCGACACCGTGAACCGGGAATACATCGAGCGAGTCATCAATTTTCAAGGTGCGTTTGATGAAGTTGGTGGCAATAAAGCAGACTACGCCAGCGGATAAACCGATAACCAGTGCGCCAGCCGGGCCAACAAAGCCTGATGCCGGGGTAATGGTGCCGAGGCCGGCGACCATGCCGGTTACGATGCCAAGCGCACTGGCCTTGCCGTATTTAATCCACTCCATCATCATCCACATAAACGCGCCGCAAGCTGCGGAGATGTGAGTGACGAGTATGGCCATGCCGGCATCGCCGTTAGCGGCCAGTGCGCTACCGCCGTTGAAGCCGAACCAACCAACCCAAAGCATGCCTGCGCCAGTGGCTGTCATGGTGAGGTTGTGTGGTGTCATAGGCTTCTCAGGGAAGCCGGTTCGACGGCCCAGCACGAGTGCTGCAACCAGTGCCGCAACACCTGCGGTAACGTGTACTACTGTGCCGCCAGCGAAGTCCATCAAGCCCAGGTCGCCCAACCAGCCGCCGCCCCATACCCAGTGGGTAACCGGTGCGTAAACAATCAGGAACCAGAGGGCGCTAAATGCCAGCATCGGGCCAAAGCGCATACGCTCAGCGAAGCCACCGACGATAAGTGCGGGGGTAATAATAGCGAAGGTCATCTGGAACATGACAAACACGGATTCAGGCAGGTTGTCGCTGTTAGGGCTGAGCGTGTCTTCACCTAAGCCGGCGAGCATAAAGCGGCCAAGGCCACCCCACCATTGGTTGGCGCCGCCGTCGGCTGTACCGAAGGCAATGCTGAAGCCGACAACGACCCAGAGAATAGTAATTACACAGCAGATAGCGAAACACTGCATAAGTACTGAAAGTACGTTTTTAGACCGGACCAGACCGCCGTAAAAAAGCGCCAGACCGGGGAGGGTCATGAATAGCACCAGCGCAGTGCTGGTCATAATCCAAGCCGTATCTGCACCGTTTGGTGCGTCGGCAGCCATGGCGAGGTTAGGGGCGATTAATGCGGTAAGGCCGGCGAGTACCTTGAGCGCGGTCGATTTATTCACTAGCTTCACGATAATGCCTCTTCGTTTGTTTCTCCGGTACGAATGCGTATGGCCTGCTCGATGTTGCTAACAAAAATTTTGCCGTCGCCGATTTTTCCGGTGTTGGCTGATTTTAAGATGGCATCAACTACGGCATCGGCTTTGCTACTTTCTATAGCAATTTCGAGCTTTATTTTTGGTAAAAAGTCGACCACGTATTCTGCGCCACGGTATAGCTCGGTATGGCCTTTCTGTCGGCCAAAGCCCTTGGCTTCGGTAAGCGTAATACCGGTAACACCAACAGCCGAAAGCGCTTCGCGTACGTCTTCCAGTTTGTATGGTTTGATAATGGCAGTGATAAGTTTCATAAGCCTTCCCCAAAAAATTGTAGTGATGCGGCATTCGCTGGCCGCTAAAAGTTATTAGTAATGTTTGCAACCGGGTAGATTACAGGCATTAGCGGGCCGGATTGTACCGACACTCGCTGCAAAAATGGCAAAAAACGGGTGTGGAGTTGCGGTGGCGGCTCAGCTATTTCGTTTTTCACGGTTAAGACGTTAAAAAACCCGCGCACCGTTTTCAGGTGGGCGGGTTTTTTGGTTGTGTAAGCTTAGTTCTGAACGCGTAGCTCTACACGACGGTTCTGCAAGCGCCCGTCTGGCGTGTCGTTGCTGGCAACGGGCTCATTTTCACCATAGCCGGTTGCTGTCAGACGGTTGCCCGATACGCCGCCGTTAATCAGGTACTGGCGTACTGTTTCGGCACGGCGCTGAGATAGGTCCTGGTTGTAACTATCGCTGGCCCGTGAATCGGTGTGGCCGGCCACTTCTACCTGGAGGTTGCTGTAACGCACCAACGTGGTAATCGCGTTATCCAGAATAGGGTATGACTCGGCACGTAGGCGAGCAGAGTTAGTGTGGAAATTCACGCCGCGTAGAGTGATGACGTCCTGCAGGTCACAGCCGCGGCTGTCGACACGAACGTTAGGAGCGGTGTTCGGGCAATCATCGTTGGCATTCAGAACGCCGTCACGGTCGTCATCACGTGGGCAGCCTACGCTGTTCACAGCTTCGCCCGGTGGGGTGGTCGGGCACTGGTCGTCTGCGTCCAGAACGCCGTCGCCGTCTGAATCACGAACGACGGGAGTGATTGGTGCGGCAGCAGTAGCTGCTGCGCCGATAGGAGCATGCAGGCCAACGCTGTAAACCCAGTCGCTATAATCTTCTTCGCCGTTAACCCGCTGGGCATCGTCGAGGAATTCTGTGCGGTAGCGAGCTTCGCTGCGCAGTGCCAGACCGTTTTCGGTTAGTTGAATTAAGCTACCAATACCAACGTCGCCATGCAGGCTGGTTTCGCTGTTGTTGTCGATGCCTTGGTCGAACTTCGACAGCATCATGCCAACGCCCGCTAGTACGTAGGGCTGGAAGCCGCTGCGGTCGGCAAGTGCGAGTAGGTCAAGGTTTATGCCGTATTGCTCTTGTTCGAAGTTGTCGTTGTCGCCAGCGCCATCCAACAGGTTGCCGAATATGCCGATTTCAGCATTCAGGTGTGGCGAAACCGGTTTGCCGACCTGAATGTTCAGGCCGTAGCCGTCATCGTTAATGGGCCGGTCGTTGTCGATATTGATGTACTGGAGTGCGGGTGCGATGTACCAGCGATCGTCATAAGATTGGGCTTGTGCCGTGGTTAATACGCTGCCTGCGAGGCTAGCGGTGGCCACAATAAGAGCAAGTTTCTTCATGCTGTTTTTTTCCTTAGCGATAGGTCTCGCTAGTGAGTTAGTGATTTTATATTGTCTCTGTGTGCTCAATAACCGCCGCGTGAGCTTGTAATATTTCACGACTGCCCTCCGGTTATCGGTTGCCTTGGTAGGCTTTTTTGTAAAGCGTAGCACCGGTTAGCGATTTTCGCACGATATTCAAGCCCAAGCTGCTCGATAAAGTTTGATGGGCGACAACGGCTTGCGAGACGGTGTAGGTTTTTTCGAGAAAAAGTTGTTGTTAACGTTGAAACCAAAAAAACGGGCCGCAGAAGCGGCCCGTTTTTTACCTGATAAGTAAGCTGAGCTTACTTTCTGGCTTACTTCTGAATGCGTAGCTCAACGCGACGGTTCAGAGCGCGACCGGTGCGGTTGCTGTTGGTGGCAACCGGTTGGGTTTCGCCATAGCCTTGGGTGCTTAGCTGGCTAGGGTTAACGCCGTTGCGAATCAGGTAGGTTTCAACGGACTTGGCGCGACGCTTCGAAAGGTCGAGGTTGTAGCTTGCTGCACCGGTTGAATCGGTGTGGCCTGCGATCAACACGTTGGTGTCCGGGTAGCGGTTCAGCGTTGCAACTGCGCCGTTCAGACGATCCGTAGAGATAGACAGTAATTTCGCTGAGTTTAATTCGAAGTTAACGCCTTTCAGGGTGATAACGTCTTTAATTTCACAGCCGGTGCTATCAACGCGAACGCCTGCAGCCGTATTCGGGCATTGGTCACGATCGTCAACGATACCGTCGTTGTCGCTATCACGTGGGCAGCCGTTAGCATTCACCTGGGTGCCTGCCGGCGTGTTAGGGCAGAGGTCTTTCGCGTTCAGAACACCATCGTTGTCACTGTCCAAACCACAGCCGTTCTTGCCAACGCGAACGCCTGCAGGAGTGTTCGGGCAAAGGTCCTGGCCGTTTGGCACGCCGTCGTTATCGCTATCGACAGGGCTAACAGGTACTACAGCAACGACAGGAGCTTTCTTCGCGCCGAAGGGAATTTGCATACCCAAGGTTACGATGGTGTCCTGATAGGTGCTTTCGTCCGGGCGCAGATCGTCGTTACGAGCGGCACGGTGCTTGGCTTCAAAACGAATTTTGCTGCCGTTGGCGTTAACCGGAATGAAAGCGCCAAGACCAATTTCGCCGTAGGGGTTAGCCTGGCCTTCGTTGGGGCTGTTTACTGCATCGCCTTGGGTCCATAGAGCGCCTGCGCCAAGTAGGGCGAAAGGCTGGAAGCCGCTGCGCTTGGGAACGATAAGGAAGTTAGCGCCTGCGCCAAACTGGTTAAGTTCGGTGTTGTTG
>CAJQNE010000156.1 GCA_905479545.1 uncultured Gammaproteobacteria bacterium
CCGTGCTGGTTGCTGCCTCGTTGGCGCTTTTGTTCCTGGCCGGTGCACCGCTCTGGCCGTTCGCCGTATTACTGGGCTTAGTAGTGATGGCGATGGCGGGCGTGGCGGTAATGGAGGATTACCGGATTGAGCGGCTGAATAATTTCATCAACCCCTGGGGTGACCCCTTTGGCCGCGGCTATCAATTAACAATGGCGCTGATTGCCGTCGGCCGTGGCGGTCTGCTGGGGGTGGGTCTCGGCAACTCTATGCAAAAGCAGGATTACCTGCCTGAAGCGCATACCGACTTTATCTTCTCAGTACTGGGCGAAGAATTGGGTTTTATTGGCATCGCGTTGCTGCTTTGCCTGTTTGGCTGGTTGGTGTGGAAGGCGTTTTCAATAGCCCGGAAAGCGACCTTGGGCGGCCGCTACTTCTCCGCCAACTTGGCTTATGCGCTGGGCACACTGCTGGCGATTCAGGTGTCGATTAACCTAGGCGTGAATATGGGCATGCTGCCGACTAAAGGGCTGACTCTGCCGTTCTTCAGCTACGGCGGTTCGAGCTTGCTGGCCTGTGGGGTTATATCCGGGCTGTTGCTGCGGATTGCCTACGAAGAAAAAATCATCGCGGCGGCTGCGGCCGAACCCAAGAAGCCGGCCCGCAAGCCTCGCAAGCGTAAACAGCGCGATGAGCCGGTGCTCGGTGAGTTGGACGATTCCTTGGGCGACCCGCTGTCGGAAGACGAGCTTTTTCGTGACGTCGACTTCACCGTGGAGGCGCGTCGATGAATACGCCAATAAATACGCTTGAGCAGCGTAAACCAACAATTTTGGTTATGGCCGGTGGTACCGGTGGCCATGTGTTTCCGGCATTGGCTGTGGCCGACGAGTTGCAGGCGCGTGGCTTGAATATCGAATGGTTGGGTACCCAAAACGGCCTTGAGGCGGATGTGGTTCCTGCTGCCGGTATCCGGATGCATTGGGTGCGCATTACCGGGCTGCGTGGCAAAGGCCTGAAGGCACTTATTACCGCGCCGTTAAAACTGGCCAGCGCTCTGGTTCGCTGCTGGTCAGTGCTGAGCAACCTAAAACCCGTCGCGGTGCTGGGTATGGGGGGCTATGTCTCCGGCCCCGGCGGCGTAGTGGCATGGCTGCAACGCCGGCCACTAATCATTCACGAGCAAAACGCCGTGGCGGGTAATACCAACCGCTTGTTGGCGCGCTTTGCAAAGCAAGTGTTGTGTGGGTTCCCACGGGCGCTGCCGAATAGTCTGTGGGTCGGTAATCCGGTGCGGCGTGAAATTGCTGAACTTGCCGGGCCCGAGCAACGTTATGCCGGTCGGGACGCAACGATACGACTGCTGGTAATTGGCGGCAGCCTGGGCGCTCAGGCCCTGAATGAAACCGTGCCGCAGGCGATTAAATTATTACAGCAAGAAGCCAGTTTTGTAATTCGCCACCAAACAGGCAAGCACAGCTTGGCGGTGGCTCAGCAGGGCTACGATGCGGTGGCTGTTGAAGCGGATGTCGTGACATTTATTGACGACATGGCTGCGGCTTATGGCTGGGCTGATGTGGTGATTTCGCGCGCCGGTGCTTTGAGCTGCGCCGAAATTTCCGCGGCGGGTTTGCCCGCGATTCTTGTGCCGTTTCCCCATGCGGTCGACGACCACCAAACTGCCAATGCAGCGCAGCTGGCTAGCGCCGGTGCGGCAACTATTCTGCAACAGCGCGATATGACACCAGAGTCTTTGGCTGATGCTTTGCGCCAATTGCCGCTGCAACGTGAGGCGCTCCGGCAAAGAGCGACAGCGGCCCGCGGTGTGGCAAAAACTCAGGCCACCGTCGAAATCGCCGACATTATCTGCGATCAAATTGGCTGGACAGCCGAAGGAGAAGCGGCATGAGTCAGCAGACTTTGATCGCCCAGAACAGCATTACCCAGGACTGGATGCGACGCATCCATAGCATCCACTTTATTGGCATCGGCGGTGTCGGTATGGCCGGAATCGCTGAGGTGTTGCTTAACCTTGGCTATGGCGTAACGGGCTCAGATATCGCTGACGGTGCATCGACCAAGCGGCTACGCAAACTCGGGGCAACGGTGTTTATCGGTCACGAGGCTACTAACGTTGAAGATGCCAATGTGGTGGTGGTCTCCACCGCAATAAACGAGTCGAACCCCGAAGTGAAGGCGGCTCGTGAGGCCCGGGTACCGATTGTTCGTCGTGCCGAAATGTTGGCTGAACTCATGCGTTTCCGGCAGGGCATCGCCATCGCCGGTACCCACGGCAAAACCACCACCACGAGTTTGGTGGCCAGCGTGCTTAGCGAAGGTGGCATGGACCCGACGTTTGTGATCGGTGGTCAGCTCAATAGCGCTGGTACTAATGCACAACTGGGTAGCGGCCAGTACCTGGTGGCCGAGGCCGATGAGAGCGATGCGTCGTTCCTGCATCTGAGTCCTATCATGGCGGTCGTTACTAATATTGATGCCGATCACCTGTCGACCTATGGCGGTGATTTTGAAAAGCTAAAAGATACTTTCGTTGAATTTTTACACCGGCTGCCGTTTTACGGACTGGCGGTTATGTGTCTCGATAACGAGGTGGTTCGCGAGCTGCTGCCGAAGATAATGCGGCCCGTTACTACTTACGGCATCGATAGCGAAGATGCTGACATCCGGGCAATGAATGTCTCGGGTGAGGGGGGCAGTACCCGCTTTACCGTCAAGTTCCGCGACGGCACTCCGGCGTTGCCGGTTGAACTGAATATGCCTGGCTTGCACAACGTGCAGAACGCATTGGCGGCTATCGCTATTGCCCGTGAGCTGGGCGTTGCGCCACCGGCTATTCGTCGTGCACTACGTGGCTTTGCCGGTATTGGCCGTCGCTTCGCGATTCAGGGTGAAACAGCAATCGACGGTGGCTCAGTCTTGCTGATTGATGATTATGGTCATCACCCTGGCGAGTTGGAGCCGACGATTGCTGCCGCCCACGCCGGTTGGCCGGATCGTCGTCTGGTCGTCGCCTTTCAACCGCACCGTTATTCCCGTACCCGCGACTTGCTCGACGACTTTGCCGCGGTACTGGCACCTGTCGATGTGTTGTTAGTGACCGAGGTTTATGCCGCTGGCGAGCAGCCAATTACCGGCGCTGATGGCCGGGCGTTGTGTCAGGCAATTCGGGCACGCGGGCAGGTTCAGCCGGTGTTTGTGGAGAGTGCTCAGGCGCTACCGGAAGCACTAAAAAATGTTTTACAGCCCGGTGACGTCGTTTTAACGATGGGTGCCGGTGATATTGGTCGGGTAGCGGCAACGTTGCCGGCAGCTCTGGCAATTAACTAGCTATTAACCAGGGCAAACGAGTGAAAGGAATAGTGAAATGGAATCGCAATACGACATGTATGGCCACCAGCAGCACGAACCTGGCAGCAACGGCACACAGGCCTTTGCCGCCCCAACTCGTGCCGGCCACTTTAGCGGGAGCACAATAATGAGCGCTGATGTAGACCCTCAAACGGCCAGTAGCCCCGCTAACGATGACTACAATTTTGACGGCCTGCGCGGCACGCTGAAGCTACATGAGCGGCTGGCGCGCTATACCAGCTGGCAGGTTGGCGGCCCGGCCGATCGTTTGTACCGGCCGGCCGATTTAGCCGACCTTAGCAACTTCCTTCGTCAGCTGCCGAAGGACGAGCCGCTGCTGTGGGTGGGGCTCGGTAGCAATTTGTTAATTCGGGATGGCGGCTTTCGGGGCACGGTGATTGTTACCAAAGGCGTGCTAAATGAGTTTGAACGTGACGGCGAGCTAGAAATTGTTGCGGGCGCCGGCTTTTCCTGTGCCCAGCTAGCCCGGCGAGTTGCAGCCTGCAATATGACCGGTGGGGAATTTTTCTGTGGCATCCCCGGCACAGTCGGCGGCGCGTTGGCGATGAATGCCGGTGCTTACGGTGTCGAAACCTGGGAGCGGGTGTTGCAGGTTCGCACTATTGACCGGCAGGGCGAGTTGCATACCCGCACGCCGGAAGAGTACGCCATCGGCTATCGCTCGGTTGCTGGTCTGGATGAAAGCCAGCAGCACGAATGGTTTATCAGTGCACGCCTGCAGTTCGAAACTGACCCGGATGGTGGTGCCGATAAGCGCATAACCGAATTACTACGTCGCCGCGCCGATGCCCAGCCGCTAGGCGAGCGGAGCTGCGGCTCGGTGTTTCGTAACCCTCCGGGGCGTCACGCCTGGCAAGTAGTCGATTCACTCGGTTTGCGCGGCACCAAAATTGGTGGCGCACAAATTTCTGAGAAACATAGCAATTTCATTATCAACGCCGCCGAAGCCCGTGCTGCCGATATCGAAGCGATGATTTCTCATATTCGCAATACCGCGGCGATGAAGCTGGCTATCGACCTTATTCCGGAAGTGCGGGTTGCGGGTGATGAGCTTCCTGCCAAAGGGGTGGACGCCTGAATGACTGACCCACTCGCCGCTGTGGCTGTTGCCAAAGCTTCAGACCTGAAGCCTGAAGCGCTCGGTCGTGTTGTCGTCGTTTATGGTGGCAACTCGGCTGAACGTGAAGTGAGCTTGCGAAGTGGAGCTGCCGTATTGGCGGGTCTGCTGCGGGCGGGTGTGGATGCGGTCGGGTTGGATTTTCGCGGCAATGTTCAGGCCTTGATTAGTGAACAGCCTGATTTAGTCTTCATTGCGCTGCATGGTCGGGGTGGCGAAGACGGCACGCTGCAGGGTTTGCTCGACGTACTTGGCATGGCTTATACCGGCAGCGGAGTGCTCGGTTCGGCATTGTGCATGGACAAGCTGCGCAGCAAACGACTGTGGCAGGGCTATGGTTTACCGACCCCGGATTTTATCTCCAGCGTCGAAATGGCTGGCGAAGATCTTACCGCCGACGACGTAGTCACGCGCTTAGGTTTGCCGCTATTCGTGAAGCCCTCGCATGAAGGTTCTAGTGTCGGTATGAGCCGGGTTAACTCCGCGGGTGAGCTGGCGAGCGCTTTGGTTGAAGCCGAAAAATACGACAGCGAAGTGCTGATAGAGCGCTTTGTGCAGGGCAGTGAATACACCGCCGCGGTAGTGGGTGACGTGGTGTTGCCGCTGATACGCATTGAAACGCCGCGTGAATTCTACGACTACGCCGCTAAGTACCAAAGCGGTGACACCCTTTATCACTGCCCCTCCGGGCTGGCGATAGATGAGGAGCGGCAACTTAAGCAGCTGTGTAAGCAGGCGTTTGATACCGCCGGTGCCAGTGGCTGGGGTCGGGTCGACATTATGGTTGATGAAAATATCGGGCCGCAGCTGATCGAAGTTAACACGGTGCCGGGCATGACTGATACCAGCTTGGTGCCGATGGCGGCCGACGCAAAATCACTGAGTTTTGAAGGGCTGGTGCTGCGTATCGCGCAGTTAGCGGTATTCAATGCTCAAACTAACAATGACAAAAAAACCAATAAAAATAGTAAGCCAAGCAATACACCGACAACCGGCGCGCCCTCAGTGGCGGCCCATGGAGGCCCGGCATGAGTCAGGCAGTGAATAGGAAGCAGACAAATCGTCGTACAGGCGGCGCCAAGCCCAGAGGCGCGAATCGGAAAAACGTCGCCGGTTCAAAGTCGGCTGTCATTGAAGGCGATGGATTCGGTCCCGCTATTCAGCGTTTTGCGACCAGCGTATCGACCGGCAGCACTGCCTTAGTCGATTTTGTGATAGCCGAGCGGCGGCGGGTTTTGCCTTGGGCATTAATGGTGTTGGCCGTGTTGGGTGCACTAATGCTGTTCAAAACACTGGCGAACAGCCAGGTAATGCCTCTGCAGCGGCTGGAAGTCGTCGGCGAGTTTAAGTACCTGCGAGTAGCGGAGGTGGTGAAAGTTGCCAAGCCGCATGCTCAGAAAGGCTTTTTCGCCGTCGATTTACGTGAAGTCAGTGACGCCGTCGAAAAGCTCGATTGGGTTATTACCGTTGAAGTTGATCGGGTATGGCCTGACGCGTTACGCATTCGGATTATCGAACAGACCCCATGGGCGCAGTGGCAGTCGCCGACCGGTGAGCCAGGGCTAATGAATTACGACGGCAAGGTGTTTGCGAAGGGCAGCGCCGCTAAAAAATTTAGCGAGTTAGTCGGTGAGGAAGTGACCAGCACTGCGCCCGTGCTAATCGGTTCGGCTGAAAACGGTGCGGCGCTCGCGGTTATGTACCGTCGCTTGCTGCCGAAGCTCGGCGGCGCACTGAAGGCTCTGGAAATGAGTGATAGCGGCGAATGGCGAGCGATAGTGATGGCGGATCGCAAGCCGATGGAAATGCGGCTTGGCGAACAGCCGTTTGACGAGCGCTTGTCACGCTATATGAGGCTCGGAAGTACCACGGGAGGCCCGGCGCTAAGCAATGTGGCTTACCTCGATATGCGCTACCCACATGGGTTTGCCGTCGGCTGGCGAGAAGTCGACGTAGCGAACGTGCAGTAGCAAGCAATGATGAAATCAACAGCTAATAACATGAAACGCACAACAGGCAATGGACTATTACTATGACCCGAAGCGAAGATCGAGAACTGATCGTTGGCTTGGATATCGGCACCTCAAAAGTGGTGGCGATCGTTGGTGAGATTACCGACGACGGCCAGATTCAGGTGATTGGCCTGGGGCATCATCCCTCGCGCGGCTTGCGTAAGGGTGTGGTGGTGAACATCGAATCAACCGTACAGTCGATTCAGCGTGCGGTAGAGGAAGCCGAGCTGATGGCTGGCTGTGAAATTCACTCAGTGTATGCCGGTATTGCCGGCAGCCACGTGAAGAGCCTGAATTCGCACGGCATTGTCGCGGTGCGGGATAACGAGGTAAGCGAGGCCGACGTTGATCGGGTGATTGAGGCAGCCAAAGCTGTCGCCGTGCCAGCCGACCAGAAAATTCTGCATGTACTGCCGCAGGAGTACATCATCGATCAGCAGGATGGCATCCGTGAGCCGGTCGGCATGAGTGGCGTTCGGCTGGAGGCCAAAGTGCATATGGTCACCGGTGCCCAGTCGGCAGCCCAGAACATTATCAAGTGTGTCCGCCGCTGTGGCCTGGAAGTCGACGACGTAATTCTCGAGCAGCTGGCTTCCAGCTATTCGGTGTTGAACGACGATGAACGCGACCTCGGTGTCTGCATTATTGATATCGGTGGTGGCACTACCGATATCGCAATTTTCACTGGCGGGTCGATTCGCCACACGGCGGTTATACCGATTGCCGGCGATCAGGTTACCAACGACATCGCCGTGGCACTCCGCACCCCAACCAAGCACGCCGAAGCGATAAAGCTCAAATACGCCTGCACGCTGCCGCAGCTGGTGCCATCCGATGAGTTTATTGAAGTGCCGACTGTCGGTGATCGCCCGGCTCGTAAGCTAGCCCGGCAAACGCTGGCGGAAGTGGTGGAGCCGCGTTACGCCGAACTATTCCAGTTAATTGAGGCTGAACTGCAACGCAGTGGCTATATGAACGTACTCGGTGCGGGTGTAGTGCTCACCGGCGGTAGCAGCAAAATGGAAGGCGCGATTGAGCTGGCTGAAGAAATATTCCATATGCCGGTGCGGCTGGGTATTCCCGGTGGAGTTTCGGGTCTGACGGATGTCATCAATAACCCGATTCACGCCACCGGCGTCGGCCTGTTGTTATTCGGTATGCAGAACCGTGACGGCTCGGCCGCAGGCCGTGGCATTAGCGGTGGCGTCGACAGTGAATCAGTCTGGAGTCGGATGAAAAGCTGGTTCCAGGGGCATTTTTAAGTCTTTTGTAGGTTGGGTTTTGGCTGACGGAGTTAGCTGAAAAGTTTGTTGAGAGAGTGTTGTAAGCGCAGAAAGCAGGTGGTGGAGGAATGCGAATCGCCTGTTAGTGAAAAGCCAGAATCGATAGCCCCCGTTATCGGTGCTGGGGGAGGCGCGGGCAAGGAGCCCAGACCTTCGGGTTGGAAATGTTGTTTTGTTTATTTTTTGCCGAAAGGCACTTTTTGGAGTCTTGAGCCATGAGTATGTTTGAAATTGTAGATAACGAGCCGCAAACAGCGATTATCAAAGTAATGGGCGTTGGTGGTGGTGGTGGCAATGCCATCAAAAATATGATGTTAGCCGGTATTGAGGGCGTGGAATTTATCTGCGCTAACACCGACTCACAGGCACTGGCCAACTGCGGTGTTCGCACTGTTTTGCAACTTGGGCCAAACATCACCAAGGGTTTAGGTGCCGGCGCCAACCCCGAAGTGGGTCGTGAAGCTGCGTTAGAAGATCGCGAGCGTATCCAGGAAGTGATTGAAGGCACTGACATGCTGTTCCTGACCGCCGGCATGGGTGGTGGTACCGGAACTGGCGCAGTACCCGTAGTCGCTCAGATTGCTCGTGAAATGGGCATTCTTACTGTCGCGGTTGTAACTAAGCCATTCCCGTTCGAAGGCAAGAAGCGCATGGCTTACGCCGAGCAAGGTATCGAGCAGTTGGGTCAGTACGTTGATTCATTGATTACCGTGCCGAATGCCAAACTGTTGGGCGTAATGGGCAAAAGTTCGTCATTGCTCGACGTATTCAAAAGTGCCGACGATGTGCTGCGTGGCGCCTGTCAGGGCATTGCAGAGCTAATTACCCGTGAAGGCCTGATTAACGTCGACTTCGCGGACGTCCGCACCGTGATGAAGCAAATGGGCGCCGCGATGATGGGGTCTGCCGTTGCCAGTGGTGGTGACCGTGCTCAGGAAGCTGCAGCCGCAGCTGTTTCAAGTCCGCTATTGGAAGATGTGAACCTGCACGGCGCTCACGGAATTCTTGTGAACATTACTGCTGGGATGGACTTGACCATTGAAGAGTTCGAAACCATCGGTAACACCGTGCGTGAGTTCGCGGCGGAAGAGGCCATTATTGTTGTCGGCACCGTGATTGACCCCGAGATGGACGGCGAACTTCGGGTAACCGTAGTGGCTACCGGTCTTGACCGGCCGGTAAAAGAAGACTCAGAGCCGGAGCCGACTCTGCGGGTCGTTCGTCGCTCACCCCTGCAGCAACCCGCGGCGGAAGAAGAGTTGGAAACTGCAGAGCTGGCGAGTAACTACCAGCGGGTATCGGGTTCCGATCTGGACTACCTCGACGTACCCGCATTCTTACGCCGTCAGGCCGACTAATTCGGGGCAGTAAAACCAATAGGACTTAGTAATCTGAAAAATAAACAACAGCAAAACATCGCGAACAGCGGGTGCTAATTTACTGCGGATTGTAGCGACGACGTAATAACAGTCGCGCAATTAGCGGAAAGTTGGCAGTTAGGCGGACAGGTAAAATAGG
>CAJQNE010000157.1 GCA_905479545.1 uncultured Gammaproteobacteria bacterium
GGTAAGAGACTGCATCAGTAGGGTTAATTCAATCTACGCCAGCAGGCGTGATAGTCCGTAAGCGAACATGGGTGCAGCAGCGCAAATACTATCTACGCGGTCCAGAATGCCACCGTGACCCGGGATAATATTGCCGCTGTCTTTTAAGCCGCTGTGGCGCTTAAACATACTTTCAGTCAAGTCACCGACGATAGAAATCGCTACAGTTAACAGTGCTACTAATAGAAACTCGAAGGGCCGTTCTTTCACTATTGGCAACGGTACAAAGGCCCAAACTATCGTAACGATTAACGCAGCGCCAAACAAAGCACCGCCCACGCCTTCCCAAGTTTTACCGGGGCTTACATGCGGCGCAAGTTTAGTTTTCCCAAATAGCCGGCCAAAGGTATATCCGCCGGTATCAGCTGCGAAAATCAGGAACAGCATGATTGTTAGCCACCAGCCGGTATCCGGGCCGGTAATTGGGCCTGCTGCTTGCAGGCTGCAAGCGGCGATCCACAAAGGCAGCAAAACGGCGATACCGACAATTCCCACCAATAACGGCTTACGGGTTCCCGGTTGCAAGCCTAATGGGTATTTCAGCACCCAGGCAGTGGCGACAATCCAAAACAATACCGCAGCGAGTAATAATGGCGAAGTTATATCCGGGCCAATAAACCGTGCCAACATCGCAGTCAACAGCCCAATGAGCGCCACATAGCCGAGGCGCTTTGGCAACTCCTGCAGTTGCATAATGCCCGACCATTCCCAGGCGGCAATCAACAACACCACAGCAATAAACAGCTGAAAGTATTGCGTCGGCATCGCAAACACTGCCCAAAGCAGCAATGGCAGCAGCACTAAGGCTGCCAAAAGTCGTTGTTTAAGCATTCTTCTCGCCCGCGGCTTTGTGCCGGATCGTTATTGTATTTTTATCGACAGCACAGTCTGCACTATCTTCGGTTGGCTCAACTGCTGCCTGTGAGCAAGTCGCTGATTCACCGGCCACTTGTTCACCCGTCATTCCGAAGCGGCGCTCTCGTTGATGAAACCACTCTACGGCACGGGCGAATTCTTGTTTGGAAAAGTCAGGCCAAAGTTTTTCGCTGAAATATAACTCGGCATAAGCCAGCTGCCACAACAAAAAGTTGCTAATCCTCAGCTCGCCACCAGTACGAATAAAAAGGTCAGGCATCGGCTGCCCATAAGTACTGAGTTTTTCGCTGATTGCGGTTTCGTCCACGCTCTCAGCGCTTCGCGTGCCAGCAGCAACTTCCAGCGCCAGCTCCCGCGCGGCGTTAGCGATGTCCCAGCGACCACCGTAACTAACCGCCATGTTCAACGTAATTCGCTCGTTGCCAGCCGTTTGCTGCTCAGCCCTGGTCATTTCACCGCGCAACCGTTCCGAAAAAGTTGATAGGTCGCCGATAAATTTCAGCCGGATACCGTTTTTGTTCATGCTGCGCACTTCACTGCGCAACGTGGCTAAGAACAACTCCATCAGCAGACCAACTTCCTGTTGAGGTCGGTTCCAGTTTTCACTGGAAAACGCAAACAACGTAAGCACCTCCACGCCGTTGTCTATCGCGGCTTCAACACTGCTACGCACTGCTTTCACCCCGGCCCGGTGCCCCGCATGACGTGGCTTTCCGAGCTGCTGAGCCCAGCGACCATTGCCGTCCATAATAATGGCGACATGACGTGGCGGAGCAGAGCTAGCAGGAATGGCTGTCACCGCTATATTTCCATCAGTTCCTGTTCTTTGGTAGCCAGTAAAGCGTCCACTTCAGCAACGTGCTTGTCAGTGAGCTTCTGCATCTGGTCTTCTGCTTTGCGTAGGTCGTCCTCAGTAATTTCGCTTTCTTTTTCCAGCTCTTTCAAATCTGAAATTGCGTCGCGACGAATATTACGAATTGCAACACGGCCACCTTCGCCACCTTTACGAACCATACGAATTAAGTCTTTACGGCGCTCTTCCGTCAGTGGTGGCAACGGCACCCGTATCAGGTCGCCTGTAGTGACCGGGTTGAGCCCCAAACCGCTATTCAGAATGGCTTTTTCAATAGCCGGAATCATCGGCTTTTCCCAAGGCTGAATACCTAAGGTGCGGGCATCCGGCACTGAGATGTTGGCTACCTGGTTCAATTCGGTCATCGACCCGTAGTATTCCACCTTCACTTGGTCGAGCAAGCTAGGGTGTGCACGGCCGGTACGGACCTTAACTAATTCCTGACGGAGTGAATCGACGCTTTTTCCCATCCGGTTATCAGCGTCGCTTTGAATTTCTTTCATCATTGTGTGTATTCTCCAACCACCTGAATCAGGCGGCCTCTACTACGGTGCCGACCGAATTGTCACCCTGCACCACTTTCATTAGCGCGCCCTCTTCGAGCACGTTGCAAACCATCAGAGGCATTTTGTTGTCGCGGCAAAGTACGATGGCAGTTTGATCCATGACCCCCAACTTTTGATCCAGGACATCATCATAGCTAAGGCGATCATAACGAGTCGCACTACTATCTTGCATGGGATCGGCGGTATACACGCCATTCACTTTGGTTGCTTTAATCAGCAAGTCACAACGCAACTCAACAGCGCGTAATGCTGCAGCCGAGTCGGTGGTAAAAAATGGGTTGCCGGTGCCCGCAGCAAATACACAGATACGGCCTTTCTCTAAGTGCCTATCGGCCCGCCGACGAACATAGTCTTCGCAAACCGAATGAATACTCATTGCAGACATTACGCGGCAATACAAACCAACCCGCTCTAACGCGTCCTGCATCGCCAGGCCGTTAATTACGGTAGCCAGCATGCCCATGTGATCACCGGTGACTCGGTCCATTCCGCCTTGCGCCAAACCGGCGCCGCGAAAAATATTACCACCGCCAACGACAATCCCAATCTCAACGCCCTGTGCATGTAACGCCTTGATGTCGGCAGCCATGCTATGAATAACTTCGGGCTTAATGCCGTAGTCGTCGTCACCCATCAGGGCTTCGCCGCTCAGCTTCAACAAAATTCTTTTATATGCCGGTTTCTTTTCGCTCACGTACTGGGCTTCCTATTGATTCTGTTGAATGGAATGGTGCGCTGCCCGTCATCACTTCGAGCAGCCGCATTCTACCTAAAAATTACAGCGGTTATTTGGCATTTTTCAGCAATTTACGAGCAAAACAATGCTGGTCACAAAGCCGATAGGCAAAACAAAGCCCCGCGAGCGGGGCTTTGTTTAACTACGGGGTTAATTTGCTACGGCAAATTAACCACCGCGAACCTGCGCCATAACTTCAGCCGCAAAATCTTCTTGTTTTTTCTCGATGCCTTCACCTACTTCGAAGCGGACAAAGCTCAACACTTTGGCGTCGGCTTTGCCAAGCAACTTACCGACGGTAACGTCAGGATCTTTAATGAACGACTGACCCACCAAGGTTATCTCGGCTAACCATTTTTTCATGCGGCCTTCGATCATTTTTTCGATAATTTCCGGTGGCTTGCCGCTCTGCGCCGCCTGCTCGATCAGAATTTCACGTTCCTTAGCAACAACTTCCGGGTCAACTTCTTCCGGAGTCACACAACGTGGCTGTGCAGCAGCGATGTGCATGGCAACATCTTTAGCCAAATCGGAGCTTCCGCCTTCCATTGCTACAACAACGCCAATTTTCGCACCGTGAGCATAGGAACCAACAACCGGGCCGCTAACTGTTTCAAAACGACGAACACCAATGTTCTCGCCAAGCTTTGAAATCATTTCGCGACGGGTGTTATCAATCGTCTCACCACCAGCGATGGTGGTAGCGTTCAAAGAATCCATGTCGGCAGCAACCAGTGCGGCTTTAGCAACTTCAGCGGCGAAATTCTGAAAGACGTCACCGTTAGCAACAAAATCAGTTTCGCTGTTAATTTCCACCAGTACGGCTTTGTCGCCACTGGTTTCAATTGCTACACGCCCTTCAGCTGCAATACGACCCGCTTTCTTGTCAGCTTTCGCCAAACCATTTTTGCGCATCCACTCAATCGCTGCTTCGATATCGCCTTCGGTTTGTACGAGTGCTTTTTTGCACTCCATCATGCCGCTGCCGGTACGCTCGCGCAGTTCTTTAACCTGTGCCGCTGCAATAGCCATGTTGATATTCCTCAAATTAGTTCGCCGACCACATTGCAGTCGGCTAAGTATTAAATAGGTATTAATTTCAAATAGAAAAGCGCCCCGATCGCAATGCCGGGGCGCACTTCCGGCCGGCCTTACTTAGCGGCTGGAGCTTCGTCTTTT
>CAJQNE010000158.1 GCA_905479545.1 uncultured Gammaproteobacteria bacterium
CGCTTTGAACCAAGCGCTCGGTGCTAACAATAGCCCTAGTGTGGGTTCCGCCGCCCACCTTCCCACCATTGTCATGCACTTCAACAGCAAACTTGTACAGCTTGCCCTCCATACCGCTAAAGGTCGCGACCGCTTTAACGTCCGCGTCGTTAGGCGTAGCCGCCAGATGATTAACCGTAACGTTCACCCCTACGGAAAGCTCATCGCCAGCGAGCAATGGTTTCATTAGGCGGGCAGCGGCTAGCTCCATCAGCGCGATCATCCGCGATGTTGCAAACACTTCGGGAAAATCATCCTGATCATTAAGCGATAGCGCTTTTGCCAGATCCTTGGCTTGAACCCGGTACTGCAATTCCAACTTTTCGCCTATGTCCATTGCCTACTCCGGTTAACAACGTAAAACATCCGCAGCTACACTCCGTAGCGCAGGCGGTAACTCTGCATTTGCTCCAACAGCGACGGCTCCACGTCGCCGCTCTGTTGCAAAAAGCTAATTAAATCGTTTAAGCCGACAATATGCGCGGCGTTTAAACCCTCTTGCTGTTCTAATTCCTGAATCGCGGAAAGCTCGCCTTGCCCTCGCTCCTGCCGGTCCAGCGCCACCGCCACTCCTACCGGCTCGCCGCCAGCTTCGCGAATCATGGTTATCGACTCGCGAATAGCGGTGCCTGCGGTTACTACATCATCCACTATCAACACCTTTTGGCCCGTCAGCGCGGCCCCCACCAAGGTGCCACCTTCTCCGTGGTCTTTCTTTTCTTTGCGGTTGTAACCCCAGGGCACATCAATGCCATGCTGTTGATGCAATGCCGCTGCAGTAACGGCTGCTACCGGTATACCTTTGTACGCGGGGCCAAACAGGTAGTCGAACTCAACGCCCGATTGCATAATTGCGGCGGCATAAGCATTTCCCAGCACTGCCATTGCTTTGCCACTGGCCAGTAAGCCCGCGTTAAAAAAGTACGGACTAAGCCGACCAGACTTAAGAGTAAATTCGCCAAAACGCAGTGCGCCCAACTCTCGGGCTAACTGCAAAAACTCAGTTTGATACGCTTGCATGATGCTCCACTACAGGGTGCAACCCTAGTAACACTAAATAACTAGTGAAATTAACCAATAAAGATTAATGAATGCAACTTAACCCTGACGGCGAATTAATGCCGCAGTAATTGCCATAAGAATGAGTGACGGCGCGAGCCCCGTCACGATGGGGTCGAGGCCATACACTACGCCGGTGCGCTCCAACGTTTGCCGCAGCCCGAAAAACGCAAAACCTATCAGCAGGCCGATCACCATGCGCTGACCAATGCCTGCGCCTCGCAACGAACCAAGCACAAACGGCACCGCCAACATCGCCATCGCCAGAATCGCCAGCGGGCTTCCAAGCCGGTGCCAGAGCGCGGCCCGATACCGGCGTGAATCAAGCTCGTTACGATCAAGAAAGCGCACGTATTCAACTAATTCAAGACTAGAGAAGCTATCCGGCCGGATAACGAACAAATCCAATAACCCCGGATCAAACTGGTTCTCCCAAAGCTGCCGATCAATAACTTCTGTGGTTATTGCTTCACCGTTAAACGTAGTGCGGCGCACATTTTCAAGCGACCATCGCTCACCATCAAACCGTGCCCATTCAGCACGGCTGCTGCTTTGCAAACGCCGCTGCTCGTCGACCTGGAATATATCGACAACGTTTAACAGTTCCGGGCTTTCCATTCGATCGATACGAATAAAAGTATTGCCATCACGCAGCCACACGCCACTTTTCACTGCCGCGCCTACCGAACCCGCCCGCGCCGAGCTACGCATATCCCGCCCCATCTGCTCCAGGGGCGGAGCAAGAACTTCACCAACGAGTATGCCGAACGCAACCAGTACAGTGGCACCAATGAGCGTGCTGCGAGCCACTTTCCACACCGAATACCCCGCAGCACGCATAGCAATCAGCTCGCTATTACCTGCCAGATTACCGAGTGCCAACAAGCTGCCGAGCAACGCAGCACCGGGTAATAAATCGAATATCCAGCGCGGCATTACCATCAGCAAATACTGGCCGATTTTCAGCAAGCTGTAATTTCCATTGCCTAAGTCGTCCAGCTCGCCAATAAGCGCCAGCAGCAGATACACCATCAACAATACGAACAGCACCAACGCCACGCTTCGCAACTGCTCTTTAAGTAAATACCGACCTAAAAGCGTCATGCCATAGCCTCATGACTCACTTTCGATGGCCAGCGCCAGCCGAGGTAGCGCCCCCAGCTCCAGACGACGATCAGCAACATTCCTGCATGCGCCCACCAAAGACCGGCCCACATCGGAATTTTCTCACGCAGCAACCACTCCTTGCCCAAGCCAATGAGGCTGAAATAAAGAAAAAACAACAACAGCGCCGGCAATAAACGACCGAGCCGGCCGCTACGTGGTGGCACTTCAGCGAACGGGATAGCCAGCAACATAAGAATCAGTAGTGATAGCGGGATAGCCAGGCGGCCATGCAATTCAGCCTTCGCCTCTATGTCGCCACGCGCTATTAACGCAGCAGTACTTTGCATTATCGGCTTAGGCTCCTCACTTTTAGCCTGAGGCGGCACTACCCGCAGCCGATGGCGGGAAAATTCAGTCACGCTGAAATCAGCCTTGCCACTTTGCCC
The DNA here is from genome assembly GCA_905479545.1 of uncultured Gammaproteobacteria bacterium. Taxonomy (GTDB): domain Bacteria; phylum Pseudomonadota; class Gammaproteobacteria; order CAJQNE01; family CAJQNE01; genus CAJQNE01. The sequence goes on from CAJQNE010000158.1 coordinate 2,652, forward strand.
GTCGTAGCGCTGGCCGCCACTCAGCTGCAGTGCCCGTGCGCCATCCTCAGTGGTAACCAGTCGGCCAGAATCCGCCGTAATGAGGTTATAGCCATCGCCATCGTTTAAATGCACGAACAACTGCTCAAAAGCGGCATTTTCACCACCACCCTCACCAACCCCTTCAACATAAAACACACCGCGCCCACCTGGCACAGCCCTGAACCGCCCCGGCTCAATTAAACCTACCGCGGCATCTTGCTGAGCATTGCGCTGAATATCATCGGCTATTTGCGCCAACCGTGGCGATAACTCAAACGACAGTACCCCGAGCAGCAACATCAGGAAAAAGGTAAACAGCGCAATGGGCCGAAGTAATACCCCCGGCCCACCGCCGCAAGCAACCAAGGCCGCCATTTCACTGTCGCGATACCAACGGCCGAGCGCCAGTAAAATTGCCAAAAATAATGACAACGGAATTACAATGGTGAGGTACTGCACAGAAAATAGCACCACTAATGAAAACAGTGCCTTAGGTGGAAACTTCCCCGCTGCGGCTTCGCCCAGGTAGTCAGCAAAAGTGCGCGTCAGTAATATCATTAACAGCACCGCGCTAACCACCAGCCAGGCCATCACTACTTCACGCAGTAGGTATCGTTCAATTATTTGGCGCATTCAGGCCTTACAGTTGTAATTTCGTACTATAGTCGCACTATAGTCAGGCAATAAATCTAAGCCGCATTCTGGCAGCTACACAATCATTTCGCGAGGAACCGCCCCTTGAAGTTCAGCATAACGACCCTGAAAGCCAACGATAAGTTCGATACCCTCAGGTCTGACGCCTTGGTCATCGGCCTGCCAGAAGGTGGCCCTGCAACCCTGAAAACGCTAAACGTTGACGAGGACGCGCTGGCGACTCTGACTCCACTGCTGAAAGACGGCAGTATTTCCGGCAAATCAGGTACTGCCCGACTACTTCTGTCACCCACTGGCTTTAGCGCAAAAAGAGTCGTAATGGTCGGGCTGGGCAAATGTGGCAAGTCGGGACCGGATCGTAAAGCCATTGGCAAAGCGACTACTGCCGGCCTGGCTGCGCTGAACGACCTTGGTTGTAAAAAAGTCACGCTTGGCATTACTACTGGCGGCTCGGCAGCCGATGACGCCGTGCTCGTTAACGCCGCGGTTTTAGCCGCCAGTATCGGCGATTAC
>CAJQNE010000159.1 GCA_905479545.1 uncultured Gammaproteobacteria bacterium
GCCTTTGTGCCAGTAAACCCAGGCCTGAAAGCTCCACAAGTCGGCCATATTTTGCGCGACTGCGATGTCAGTATTCTTGTCACTTCAGCAACGCGGGCCAAGCAACTCGCAGCCGAATTAGGTGACAGTCCTGCATTACAAACCATAGTACTCGTTGATGCCCGTAAAGCCGACGATGAACTCAGCGGACTGCTGAGAGTAATTCAGTGGTCAGAATGGTTAACAGCCGCTGATCAGAATCTGGCCCCACATCGCTGTATCGACACCGACCTCGCGGCCATTCTTTACACCTCGGGAAGCACCGGCAAACCCAAAGGCGTAATGCTCTCGCATCGCAATATGCGTTGTGGAGCATTGAGTGTCGCCGAATATTTGCACAACACTGCAGACGACAAATTACTGGCGGTATTGCCGTTAAGTTTCGACTACGGCCTGAGCCAACTTACCACCGCCTTTGCGGTTGGCGCCACAGCAGTATTGATGGACTACTTACTACCACGTGATGTCCTTAAAGCCGTCGCTAAATATCAGATTACCGGCCTCGCTGCTGTTCCGCCCCTATGGTTCCAACTAGCCCAACTGGAATGGCCAGAGGAAACCCGCAGCCTGCGGTATTTCACCAACTCCGGTGGTGCGATGCCAAAAGCCACACTAACGGCCTTACGTGCGGCAATGCCGCAGGCCAAACCGTACCTGATGTACGGCCTTACCGAAGCATTCCGTTCCAGCTATTTGCCACCGGAACTCGTCGATGTAAAACCGGAATCGATGGGCCAGGCAATACCCAATGCCGAATTGATGGTGCTCCGCGAAGACGGTAGCGAGTGTGATGTCGATGAACCGGGTGAACTGGTGCATCGCGGCTCACTCGTAGCGCTAGGCTATTGGAACGACGCGGTTAAAACCACCGAACGATTTAAACCGCTACCGCACAAAGCCCCCGGCTCTAGCCAGCAGGAACTTGCGGTATTTTCCGGCGATACGGTCCGGCGTGATGCCGATGGCCACCTGTTCTTTATTGGCCGTCGCGATGAAATGATCAAAACTTCGGGCTACCGCGTAAGCCCGCAGGAAGTTGAAGAAGCACTCTTCAGCAGCAAGCTCATAAGTGAAGCCGTTGCTTTTGGCTGCCCTCACCCACAACTGGGCCATGCGATTATCGCCGTGATCCAGGGTGACAACAACGAACTTGCTGAACAACTGATCGCGCATTGCAAGAAAAACCTACCAAACTACATGCTGCCAGCGCTTATTGCCGTACAAGCCACGCTGCCACGCAATCCGAATGGCAAAATAGATCGCAAGGCGCTAGCCGCCGATTATGCGAACCACTTTAGTAACGAATGAAGACCATGCCTCCCGAAAACACCAGGCCGAAGAAAGCGCCAGCAGTACACACAGCAATGGACCAGTTCCCGAGTAAAAACGGCGAACTACACATTGGCGGCCTAAGCGGCGGTAATGGCAACGGCATAGGGATACGTCAGCTAGCCGCACGCGTAGGCCAAACGCCGTTTTATGCCTACGACCGACAGTTGTTAAACGACCGGGTGGCTGAATTACGTCAGCAGTTACCGAACGAAATAAGCCTGCACTACGCTATGAAAGCCAACCCGATGCCTGCCGTTGTGCAGCATTTTGCCGGGCTGGTTGATGGCTTCGACCTGGCCTCAGCCGCCGAAATGCAGGTAGCGCTAGACGCAGGCATGCATCCGGATGAAATCAGCTTCGCCGGACCAGCGAAGGGCTTACACGAACTCACCATGGCCGTAGCGGCCGGCGTTACCGTTAACCTCGAATCAGAGTTAGAACTGGAGCGCGTGGCTCAGGCAGGCGAGCAATTAGGCATCACACCAAGGGTCGCGGTGCGTATTAACCCGGCCTTCGAGTTAAAAACTGCGGGTATGAAAATGGGCGGGGTTGCCTCACCGTTTGGTATCGATAGCGAACGCGTACCTGCAGTGCTACAACGCATTGCTGAACTACAGCTAAATTTCCGTGGTTTCCACCTTTATGCCGGTAGCCAGAACCTGCGCAGCGACGCTGTTATTGAAACCCATAACCACACCTTCGCACTCTGTGCCGAACTGGCTGAGCATGCCCCTGGCGCAGTGCACACGCTGAATATTGGTGGCGGTTTTGGCATACCTTATTTCCCTGGCGAACAGCGGCTCGACCTAACGCCGGTCTGCGAAAACCTGGAACGGTTGCTCGATGAATACAGTGTATTCGACGACACTGAAATTGTTACTGAGCTAGGCCGCTACCTGGTGGGTGAAGCCGGCCTATATGTCTGCGAAGTTATCGACCGTAAAGAGTCCAAAGGTGAAGTGTTTTTAGTCACCAACGGTGGCCTGCATCATCACCTGGCAGCAAGCGGTAACTTCGGTCAGGTGCTACGCAAAAACTACCCGGTTGCTGTTGCAACACAAATGGATAGCGACGACAAAGAAGTAGTCAGCGTGGTCGGACCGCTCTGCACACCACTCGACCTGCTCGGCAAAAAAATGCTGTTACCCAAAGCCCAGCCAGGCGATCTGATCGTGGTTTACCAATCCGGTGCTTATGGCTACACCGCCAGCCCACGGGATTTCCTCAGTCACCCTGAGTGCGCCCAAGTTCTGGTGTAATCAGTTGTTAGCCAAATAATGGGCCGCTGGCGGCCACCGGCTGAGAAAAGCTCGCCGTATATCACCAAACAAGGTTACGACCGTATTTATACCGAGCTTGGCGAGCTGTGGAAAAAACGCCGCCGTGTTACCGAAAAACTCAAAATCGCCGCGGCCGAAGGCGATCGCTCGGAAAACGCCGACTACATCTACCGCAAAAAACAACTGCGCGAAATGGACCGCCGTCTCGGCTATCTGAGCCGGCGGGTCGATGCGGTTACCGTAGTCGACCGCGTACCAGAAAATAACAACAAAGTGTTTTTTGGCGCCTGGGTTATCGTCGCCAATGAAGATGATGAAAAAACTGAATACCGTATTGTCGGTGCCGATGAATTTGACGCCGATTTGAACTGGATCAGTATGGACTCGCCGCTGGGCAAAGCCTTGCTTGGAAAGTCGTTAGACGACGAACTGACAGTGCAACTGCCAAACGGTCCGACCATACTTTGGATTGAGGCTATTCGTTACCGATAGCCTGTTCACCATGCTATTTCAAAAGGTCGGGCGAGCGCCCCGGCCCCGGATGTTCAGGAGTCCGATGGCTCCATAATTTGCTGTTTCCGAAAATCGGACCGCACATGCAAATCACGCTGCGGGAATGGTATTTCAATACCGTACCGACCCAAGGCGGTTTCAATCGCCCAGTTAAACGCAGCAGTAGTGCCCGATGGCCGGTCTATTCCCTCTGAACCGACCCACACAACCAGTTCAAAATCTAAACTGCTATCGCCGAAACCCACCAACCAAACTTGTGGCGCCTGGCCGGTTACGCCAGACATCGTCAGGGGCAACTCCGCCGCTGCCTCCAGTACGGCCTTACGCACTAAATCCTTGTCAGTGCCATAAGCCACACCAAACGGAATATGCATCCGCCGGGTCTGGTCTCCGTAGGTCCAGTTGGTGACTTTGCCATTAACAAATTCCGAATTCGGCACAATGTAATCGACGTTATCGTTGGAGGTCAGCAATGTGCTGCGAACTCTGATCTCACGAACTTTGCCCCGTAGCCCTGAATCCAGCTCGATAAAGTCCCCCACCTTCAGGCTGCGGTCGAGCAAAATGATGAGGCCCGACACAAAGTTACTAACAATCGCTTGTAAGCCAAAACCAATACCCACCGACAGCGCACCAGCGATCAACGCCAGATTGCCCATCTCCATACCAATGGATTTGAGTGCCACCACCAGCGCGACGACGATTAGTACATAGTGCGACAGCCGTCCCAATGTGTAGACGTTGCTGGCGTTGAGGCCATAGGTAGAACGACCGACCCGACTTAGCATCCGCTGCCACATTGTCGAGATGAACAAGCCAATGAGTATTATAATAATTGCGCGCAATACCATGCCTGCTGTCACCGGCGAGTCA
>CAJQNE010000160.1 GCA_905479545.1 uncultured Gammaproteobacteria bacterium
AAGGCAAGAAGCCACAGTCGGTGCAATACCAGAGGTTTGAGGTTGTTCAGCGCGGCGACCACAATAGAAGCAGCAATAGCGGCTTCAACCCAGCGCGATGGCAGCGATAGCCAGCCGAGTGCCGCGGCGCTTAGCGTGAGCGAATGGGCAACCGTGAAAGCAGTAACGATGGCAGCAATGGATTTTATCGAATCACCGAGGCTTTCAGACGCTTGCCACTGGCGCTGACGGAAAATTAGTACCGCCGGCAGCAGTAAGGTAAACAGGAAGAGTAGGTGGTCGTAACCTATCCATATATGCCAGACACCTTCACGGAAAAAACGAGCCGCCGTCGCAAGCTTATTGCCGCCGCTTAGCGCCAGGGTTGCTGACGGTTCGGTGGGCGATAAGACGCTTTGCTGCGGGCCGCCGGGTAGCTGCAAATTTAGCAGGCCGCGGTGGTTCGGATCGTGTTCGAATAACAGGTGGTAATTAATTTGATAGTCACCCTCCGCGGCGCAGCTCGCAGGAAAGCGGAGTACGGCGTATTGGCCGTCGCTGAGGGAGTCCACCAGTAATTCGCCGCTGGCGAAATCGCAGGGTTCGCTGCCTTGTTGCAGGCTCAGGTTAGCGAATGCCCAGGCATAGATTGCCGCTTGCTGGTTTTTTAGCTCAGCCCAGGTGACGTTGCCATCAACGTTTTCATCCAGCGGCAGGGCAATGTCGATGTCGCGAATGGCAATCGACCATTGCACTGACAGCGGGGTGGTCGTCGCGTCGATACGCAGATAGCTATCACTGTTTTTGTGCGCCGAGGCAGTGGAGAGCGTGAGGCAAGTGAATAGTAGTAAGGAGAAAGTGTGCTTAATCATTGGCGGCTCCAAGCAGGGTGCTGATTCGCTGATCTTCCAGCTTGTGTTGTTTTCGCCACTGCAATAGTTGTGCTTTTGTATCCTCGTCGCCGGCAGCAATCGCTGATTCCAGCAATATCACCATGTCGACCGGTTCCCGCTGCGTTTGCCAGTTCTGTTTGGCTAGTTTTATCGCAGATTTGGGGTCGTCCTGAAGCTTTAAGCTAAATAGGGCTTGGTCACGGCTGTGGGTATTGTTGCCACGGCGACCTGCTGCGGCATAGCGTTCGGTTAACTCATCAACCTGTTGGGAATAGGGCAAGCCAAGTTGCTTATTGGCTAATGCGGTGCGTAGCAAGAAGCTGTCGGAGGTGGTTTTGCCATTAAGAAGCGCTTTGGCTTCTTGAGGGCGCTGTTGCGACAACATTAAATCACTCAGTTCGCGACGGGCGTAACTGCGGCCCGGGCTCAGTTGAATGGCCTGGCGATAGTGCCGCTCAGCGAGTTTAGGTTGGCCAAGGCGAACGGCGAGGTCGCCGAGCATAGCGTGGTACCAGCTCTCTGTGTTCGGGTCACGGCTTCGCCGCCGCGATTCAGAAGCCGCCAGTTCGGACAGTTGCCGATAGCTTTCCTGCGCGTTACCGGTCAGTGATTCTGTTAATAATTTGCAACTCGAGCCAAGGTTGGCCTGGCCGGCATCTACGACTTGTTGGCAACTTTTCAGGGATTCAGCGTAGTTGCCTTGCAGGCGCTGAATGGTGGCAGCGTTCAGCCATGCCTGGGCATTGCCGGGCTGCGCTTTTACCACGGCGGCTAAGTCGGTGAGTGCAGCAGTAAATGCGTGCTCGCTTTCAAGAATGCTGGCACGTTCGAGCAGTAAGGAGGGCGTTAACTTGTTGCCTGATTTTTCGAAGCGCTGTAATACGCCCTTGGCGAGGCCAAGGTGACGCGGGTCGTCTTGTAAACGAAACTGGCGAATATGCCGGGCAATAAGTTTCTGAGCGTCGGCGGCGGTTAGCGTTGCGGGTTGCGTAACGCGGTTTTTTGGCACCGTCGCCAAAACCTCTTCCGGGTCAGCCGGAATTCGTGGTTCAGCATTGAGCGCGCAGCAAAATTGCAGTGCTGCTAATGGCAGTAATATTTTGGGGAAGGGCATTATTTATGGCAGCGCATAGGAAAAACGTGAACGGAACGCTACCAGCTCCGCAAAAAAAAACCACGCCCAATTTTGAATAGAGGACGTGGTTTTTTTGTAGGGCGATGTTAGGCCGCCATCATGCCTGCTAAGCGTTGACGAATAATCGTATCGGCTTCGGTCATAATCCGGCTAATGAGTTCGTCGCAAGTCGGGATGTCATTGATCAAGCCACAAACCATGCCGCAGCTCCATGCGCCGGCATCCATATCGCCTTCCAACATAATGCGCGGGTAAACGCCGGCGACTTGCTCAATGATGTCCTCGAACTTGAGTTTGTCACCCAGCTCTTTTTCTTTGCGTAGCAGCTCTTCCACTGCGTCGTTAACCATTACGCGTTCAGTGTTGCGCAATGGGCGCATTACCAAGCGGGTGTCGAGTTCGCTGGCAGCAACAATGGCGTCTTTAACGTTCTGGTGTACCGGTGCTTCCTGGGTCGCAATAAAGCGCGTGCCCATGTTCATGCCTTCGGCGCCCATTGCTAACGAGGCAACCAGTGATCGGCCATCGGCTTGGCCGCCTGATGATACGAACGGAATTTCCAGTTCGTCGGCGGCGCGTGGCAGCAGAATCATATTCGGAATGTCGTCTTCACCGGGGTGGCCACCACACTCAAAGCCATCAACCGAAACCGCATCGCAACCAATCGCTTGCGCTTTTAGCGCATGGCGAACTGAGGTGCATTTGTGAATGACTTTAATACCGGCATCATGCAGATGCGGCATTACTTCAGCCGGGTTGCGCCCGGCGGTTTCGACGATTTTTACTCCACCCTCGACAATAGACTTAATGTAAGCCGGGTAGTCCGGTGCAGTAAGTGATGGCAGAAAGGTGAGGTTTACCGCAAATGGCTTGTCAGTCAGGTCGTTGCATTTAGCAATTTCATTGGCCAGATCGCCAGCGGTGCGTTGGGTGAGTCCGGTGATGGTGCCTAGGCCGCCAGCATTGGAAACTGCTGCCGCAAGCTCAGCGAAACCAACAAAGTGCATGCCACCTTGAATAATTGGGTGTTCGATACCGAACATTTCGGTAATACGTGTTTTCATTACTTAGATTGCTCCCAGGTTACAAAAAGATATTGAGCGCGGTGGTTATCGGTTGAGTACCGCGACAGTGTTTAAATTCTCGCCGCGCAATGTAGCGGGAAAAGCACCTTGTTTGCACGTTCTTCCTGCGATTCAGGCGCTTCTAAATCGATTGCTGTCTCTGATAGCTCAGCAGGTAGTGAACAATTACCGCATCAGCAACGTCAAGGTGAGCAGGAGTTATGTCATATTTCCGATAGAGCTAACTGGCTGAACAGTTGGAGTGCCTAGGATTCCGGCAGACGCTCTGGTCCATACATCGGTTCGTGGTGCTCTTCGCTGAAAACGTGGGCAAACAGGTTGGCGACAATTTGTTGCCCCGCCTGGGTTTTGCGCAGCAGCTCAACGCCTGCGCCGACGTACTTGTCGACGCTGCCCCAGTAGAAGTTGGGGTAGTGCTTTCTTAGATCAGCTGCGCTTTTGTAACCTAGTATTTCAGCGGTGCCGGTTTCGACGAATTCGTAATAGAGCGCGGATTGTTTTTGCGGGTAGCGGGGGTCAGAAAGTTGGCCGATTAAGTCCGCCGCGCGAACCAGGCCGGGGTAGTCGTCGGTGGCTTTGCTGTCTTCATCGTTGGGGACCGGGAAACGTGTGCGCTCAATGTTATCGCAAATGTTGTCGACATTGAGCAGTGGGTGGTTGGTGAAACGTTCTCGCACAACTACTTTGCCTCTATCGACATGGTAGGGCGTTAGAAATGCATCGGTAGCGCCTTCGGGGGCAACGACCGACTCGCCGGCAACACCCGTTATATAGCGACTCTCTTCGTCGCTGTCGTCCTGGCAAACACCCCGTATATAGCCGATGTCGTGAAGCAACAGCGCCACGGTTACGTTGAGCCAGGTATCGGCATCAATCGGGCCTTCCATTACCTGTCGGCCGCGTAGAATTTCCTGGCCAACCATCGTTACCCTAATGCTGTGGTCAATGTCGTGATAGGCAGCGTCGGTATTCGCGAGTAACTCACAGGCGGATTGCGCGCAGTGTCGCAAACATTGCGAGTGTTCGCTGCTGTCGGGGAATTCTGTTTCAAAGCCGCTAACCAACGCGGAGGTAAACGATGAAACGATTTCCTGCATGATGTCGTACATCGGTGGGTCCTTTCAGCTAGGTTCAGCGCTTGCAGGCTTTGGAACGAATGGCTTAAACGCCGGTTTTCAGAACGATGCCAGCTTAGTTGAATCATTCGCAAAAGCAACGGCTGAACGGCGCGGAACTTCGGCTGGCACGTACCCTGAACCGTCGGGCGACTTATTTGGCTAGTCTGCGGCAACGCGTTAAGCTGTGCATTGGCTCAAATACCGAGTCCACGACAATAATTATTTATTAGACCTATCAAGGGACTGTGCGATGAAAACCAGAATTGAGCCGTTTGTTCACGGTGTATCCATGCTGGGCCTAAAGGCTGGCGCGGCCGTTATGCCGCTGCCTTGGCCGCGGACATTTGAGGGCGAAAATCCGTCGATAGATTTGTGCCGTCTTATTATCGAGAAAAAGCGGAAGAGTGTGCTGTTTGTTACCAGCAAAACACCGGTTCGAACCGGCTTGGTTCAGCCGCTTATCGATGAACTTGAAGCCGGCGGCGTAAAAGTAACCGTGTTCGACGAAATTAAACCAGACCCGACGGTGGAAGGCATCGAAGCCGCGGTGAAAGTTCTGAAAGAAAATGACTGCGATAGTGTTTTGACTCTCGGTGGTGGTTCTTGCATCGATGCGGCCAAGGTAATTGCTGCGCGTGGGCGAAACGATAAGCCGATCCTGAAATTGACCGGCATGTTCCGTGTCACCAAAGGCATACTGCCGCTGTATGCAATACCCACTACCGCAGGCACCGGCTCGGAAGTCACTATTGCGGCGGTCGTTTCTGACCCGGTAGGGCAACGGAAACTGCCGGTAATGGACCCCAGGTTAATGCCGCGCGCTGTAGCTCTGGACGGCAAGCTGATGCTCGGCGTTCCGCCACACATTACTGCTGCTACCGGCATGGATGCCTTAACCCATGCGGTTGAAGCTTATATTTCAAAAAATGCATTAAAACGCACCGATGAAATGGCAGTGGAGGCCACCCAGTTGGTTATGTCGAACCTGGAAACCGCTGTTGCCGATGGTAAGAATGTCGAGGCACGACAGCATATGGCGCGGGCGTCACACCTGGCGGGTAAAGCCTTTACTCAGGCTGGCGTCGGCTATGTTCATGCAATAGCCCATAATTTTGGCGCGTTGTATCACATACCCCATGGTCGGGCGAACGCCATAGTCATGCCTTATGTGTTGGATTATTCGCTGCCCAAGTGCGCAGGAAGGTTGGCCAAGTTGGCACGGGCTTGCGATATGGGGGAGTTAAACGATAGCGACGACACTTTGGCGAATCTGTTTATTGAACGGATACGGCAGATGAATAAAACCTTTGATATTCCTACTCAGCTCGAAGAGCTTAAAGCCGACGACATTCCCCGTATTGCTAAAGCCGCCCGGCAGGAAGCCCGGTTTACCTATGCGGTGCCACGATATATGAGCCAGAAAATTTGCGAGAAAATTGTCGGCAAGATGTTGGTCGCGTAGCGAATAGTGGTATTCCCACAACCGTTCAGCCTGAACGGTTATTAGGTAAATTTTAGTTTGCTACGAATGGCTAGCCGCGAACTATTCTAGCCCGGCAAGTACGGCCCTTTAGCTTGCCGTCGTTCAGGATGCCGCTGGCGGTGCTGGCCACTGTGTTCTTAACAGCAACATAGCTGCGAATGGGGGTTATCTGAATTTTCCCCACGGCGTCGCCGGGAATACCGTTTTGGCCGGTGAGGGCACCGAGAATGTCGCCGGGGCGGATTTTCTGCTTTTTGCCGGAGTTAATTTCCAACGTCACCATGTTCGGTTCGGGCGGTTTCTCTGCCAATACGGACTTGTCCGGTAATGCTTCGCTGCGCTCCAGCGCGCTGCTGCTGATCTCGGAAATTTTGTACTCTTCGTGTTGGCTATATAGCGTGTAGGCCATACCGCTGCCGCCGGCGCGGCCGGTACGACCAACGCGGTGAGTGTGAATTTCAGCGTCGTGAGCGACATCAAAATTAATGACCGCATCTAAGCTGTCGATATCTAAACCACGAGCGGCAACGTCAGTTGCCACCAGTGTGCAGACGCTGCCATTGGCAAAACGAGTTAGGGTCACATCGCGGTCGCGCTGTTCCATATCGCCATTTAACATCGCCGCGCTAAAGCGGTTCTGTAACAGCATGCCGGTAACTTGCTGAGTGGCCTTTTTGGTATTGCAGAAAACCACGGCGGTGGTTGGCTGGTGCTGTAGTAATAATAGTTTCACTGCTATCAGGCGTTCTGCTTCTGAGGCCACCGGGTAAAAGTGCTGCTCAATGGTGTTTTCGTCGTGGGTTGAATCGACTTTAATCATCACCGGCTCAATCATTACCCGTTTAGCCGTGGCCTGAATCGCCGTTGGGAACGTCGCGCTAAACAATAATGTCTGTCGCTTGCTCGGTACATATTCGAGAATCGCGTTAATCTGCGGCTCAAAACCCATTTCCAGCATTCGGTCTGCTTCATCGAGTACTAGCGTGGTTAGGTTCTGTAAATCTAACCGCTTATTGCGTAGATGGTCTTCAACGCGACCGGGTGTGCCGACAACAACGTGGGCACCTCGCTCCAGCGATGCTGCTTGAATGCGACTAGGCACACCGCCACAGAGTGGCAACACGCGAACGTTCGCCAGGCCACGTGCTAAACGGCGCAACTCTGCGGTTACCTGGTCTGCTAACTCACGCGTAGGGCAGAGCACCAGTGTTTGCACCGCATTTTTTTCAACCTGCAGTTTGTTCAGCGAGCCGAGGCCGAACGCCGCTGTTTTACCGGAACCCGTCTTGCCTTGGCCGATGACATCCTGGCCAGCAAGAATAGGCGGTAAGCTTTGGGCTTGAATCGGCGTCATGGTTTTATAGCCAAGACTATCCAAATTACCAAGTAGCGCCTTAGACAGCGTTAAAGAAGAAAACGAGCTAGTTGTTGCTGAGGCCATTTGGGAAGGTTCGCAGAGTTAGCGGTGATAATGCCCGCCACGGTACGTGAGCGCAGTGAAGCAATCCACTGTTTAGCCGCTAAGCTTTGCGTCGGCAGGGCCTTAAATCACCGGGCTGGTTATCCAGCCGATACAGATTGTCGCGACATTACTGACCGAAATTCTTCTCGCGTTCAAGTTGGCCTTGTTCGTCAAAATATTGCCAAACACCCACCTGGCGGCTATTGGTGTACTCGCCAGTCAGCTCGGGTAGGCCGTTGTTGCGAAAGACACTGATCGGGCCGTTCAGCTTGCTGCGCTCATAGATGAATGCGCCGTGCAGTTGTTCGTTTTTGTGGAAAGTCCATTCAGGGCCGTGTTTAAAGCCTGCCTGGTACGTGCTAAGCGACACCACGCCATCACGACTATTGCTAATACGCACTTCGCCTTCGAGGTTATCTGTCAGTGGGTTAACGCAGGATTCGGATTGGGCGTAAAAGTCGCCTGAGTAATTGTCGAACATATGTTCTGTGACTTGCTGTAGCTCTGAGCCGGGAGGGCATTCGAGGGCGCGCCATGGGTTTTCTGCGAAGCCGGTGGTGGGTAGGGCGAACGACAAAGCGCTCAGAACAATAGCGGTGACGTTTGTGGTCGACATGGCAGAGACTCCGGTGATATTCCATTTAAGCTTACCACATTATTTGATGGCTCCATTTGCGGCATAAAGTGAAATCCAGGAAAAGAAAAAGCCGCCAATCATTGCTGATTAGCGGCTTTCATTTAACAGCTTAAGTTTAGAAACCTAATGCTTCACACGTTGCAGTACCTGTACCGGTAGCGTTTGAACTGCCAATGGGAAGTAATGCTCCATTGGTTGCCAGGAACGTTGCCGCTTCTGTTTGCATTTCAAACCAGGTCAGGCAGTCTGCATTCGGCAGCAGAATGGAAGCGTGATCACCAGCAGTAAATCGCACAGCACCACCGTCGCTTGAAGTGGTCGGCGATGCAGGGTCAGCTACAAAGATATCTAAACCAAGCAGAGCGATGAGTGGATCAGTACCACCCAGCGGGCCACTCTCAACCACGGTAGTTTCACCGGGGCCAGGTGGGTTGGCTTCGTCGGCATCGTTAGGCACTGTTTGGTCGGGTGGATTACTGCCGCCGTCATCCAGATTGCCTACGACTTCGATCAAATGCACAGCTCGTCTTGGATCAGCGGTAGTCGCAGCAAGTACTGCAGCCCAGTTTGCCGGGTCTGCACTGTCGATGGTTGTCTGTGCAAAGTTCAGGAAGGTTTCGTAGTTTGCGCTGCCTTCAGGTGCACCTGCACTAGCAAGGTTGGAGCTAACCACCGGACCAAATCCGGGTGATGCATCAAGCAGTTTGGCAATGCCGCCGCCCGGCATGGCCAGAGTTCCTGCGCCAATTACCGCAGGCGGTGTAATCGCCATTAGCGGAACGCCGACAATACCGCCTAACGAGTGACCGAGATAGGTAGTGCCGCCATCAATGGTAAACATGTCGGTACCACCGGCTGTCGTTTGCAGCTGCATGGTTGGAATGGAAATCGCCAGGTTGAAAATGTCGATCACCGATTGGCGTAAATTGTCACGACCGACGACCAAATCCACCAGGTTGAAATAAGCGGCGCTATCAATATCAGCAACGTCGTCGCCATTCAGGTCGAAGGTACGTTCGCCATGAAGCGGGTGGTCGATAGCAATAGCTACCAGCCCGGCGCCAGCCAATGCATCGGCAATGGCCAGTAGGTTGGTTTTATCCTGCGTGATGCCATGCTGGAATATCACCACCGGCATAGAATCGCCGGCCGCCGGAGCGTTCATACCAGAAGGCACAGTCGCCAGAACTGGCACTGATAATGTAGCGGTCGCCCTGGGTGAGAAGCCCATGCCTGCAGTGATCAAAGTTGGTGGTGTATCACAGTCAAAACTACCGTCGTCTTGCTCCGCTATCGGTGTTACACACCAAGGATCATCAGTCGGTGCCAGAGGCCGGGTGGCGGATGGCAGCCCCAGATAATAAGGCAGGTCGATGGTACCGGTGTGAATAACAGCGGCACCACCGGGCGTCGCCATACCGGTATTTGTGAACGCTGTAGCGCGTGGGGTGGCATTCGACGCCAGAATATTCAACTGGGGACCGACGGATTGAGTTGAAAATACCGTGCTGACGATAATATTTGCCGGGTTTGCTCCAAAGGCCTGAGCAGAGATGCCTTCCACACCATTGGTTAATCCGCGAACGGCTTCCAATTGGCGTGCGTCTGATGGGGTGGTAAAACCTGAATCGATGGCAAATGGAGTTCTTGCCTGTGCTAAGCCATTGATGCGGATAAAGTCGGCAGTAGCGTCACCTTGGGGAGTGCCCGCAGCTTCAGCCTGGGCTACGGCTCCGTCTTCGATATCCTGATCATAGAGCTCATCGCCACCCTTGGCGATTTGGTAGGAGAACGACGGAGTGAAAGCCTCACCATTGGTGCCCGCCAACGTATCGTTAATAATTACAATGTAAGCATTACGGTTGGACGGAGGGCTCATTCCCTCGTTACAGCCTCCCGCCGTGGGCAGTAAATCTATCGCCGGGCGAAACGGGCGGAGTGGTTTAATGAGTAGTTGTTTTGGATTGGTTGCAGCTACCGAAACGCTGTAGTCCGTGCCAGCTTCTAACTCACCGTCCGGGCCGACTGTGCGAGCGGGGTCAACCAGACCGGTGGGTACCGGGGCCGACTGACCCGGAGGTGGTGCGATTGTGTAGCAAATATTAAACACCCGCACGTTATCACCTGCCTGAATAGACGCAGGATCGATATCCGTATTCATCAGGAATTGTATCGGCGCAATTGTAGACCAACCGTCCAACTGGCTGATCGCAATGGCTGCCGGATTAGTCGACGGGATATTCAATGTGCCATCAGCTACCTGGTCGGGATCATCAGGATCATTAGAATCACCTTGCTGCGCGGCAAACAAAAAGTTTGTTGGCAGTGGTAAAACACCTGCTGCGGGCCGGAACAGCGCTTGAGTAGTGGCTAACCCTTCAGGTGCGCCGTCATTGTTATCAGTGGTGCTACCGCTACCGCAGGCGGTAAGTAGCAAGCTACTAGCAGCCATGGTGGCTAACAGCAGCGATTTTTGAGTCATGGTCTTCATAATAATTATGTCTCCGCCGCTTAAAATGCGTATTTCGCTGACGCTGAAATCAGGTCACGATCGTTAAGGGTATTGGTTTGGCCACCACCGAAGTAGTCGGTGTATTGCAGCTCAAATGAGAGTGCGGGTCCGTAAAGGAATTCCGCGCCGACGGTAACCTGGCGACGATGTTCAATAAACAACACCAGTGGGTCTGGCGTGGTGCCATTTACGTCGTGAACGAACAGCAATTTAGGTTTGACGTTCAGGCCGGGAAGTACGTTGTTATAGGTCCAGCTTGCTGCCACGCGGTAACCCCAGGCGAAAGAACTGGGAAAGCCGGTGTTGCTTAAGCAAACGTTAGCAGCGGTTGCATCGTTACCACCACGACAATAGCTACCCGGGCCCGATAAGCGTAACTCGTCGAATTTAGGGAAGTTATGTACTTTGGCTGCACCCGCCTCGAATAACATAATTAAACCTTCGCCACCCAATGGGGTGCGAACGAACGATTTAACAAAGTTCAGAGCGTATTGAGTGTAGTTAAAACGCTTGAAGCCTTGTACATACTGACCCTCGCCGGGGAACGGGCCAACCTGACTGGTGATGCCGAGGGCAGGTAGCAGAAGTTCTACGTCGTCAAT
>CAJQNE010000161.1 GCA_905479545.1 uncultured Gammaproteobacteria bacterium
CAAGGGCGGACAGCCTTTTGCGGCACAGACCAGTGCGAAGTGCAGGCGCGCTTCCGAGTAGTCCTTGCGGAGTATGTCGTGCTCAACGTTATCCAGCGTAATTTTGTCGCCAAACAAGCGAACGACTTTCTGGCTCCAGGGGCCAGAGAACAGCCCGCCGATTTTCTTAATCGATTTCACCGGGTAGTTGTCGACAATAAGTTGCAGCGTGGCAGCGTTGTAGAGGTTGGTTAGATAGGCCATTTGCTGAGTGTCGTTCCAGCCCGAAAATTCGCTTTTCTCAACCGCGGCCAAGGTATCCAGGTAGCCTTTTAGCGGCGCCTGATCTGCTTTTAGCGCGCTGTAGTTCACCCGGCCATTGCTCACCTGCTGTTGCAAAATTTTGGTCAACGCCGCGTGGCTATGGTCGAGTGCCATGGCAGGTGCGTTCCACAGTAAGGCAATAGCAACGGCTGCTATGGCCAGCAGCGATTGGGGAGAAAATTTCGAATTTTTTTGCGCGACAGCAACGTTCATATCACAGCTCCGGAGAATTGGGTTTTACAGCTAGTTGTTAACAATAAGATGGTGTTTAAGACCTGATTCTTTCATCGCGGTTCAGTTTACTGGCTTCGTTAAAGCCTGAGGCGCAGCGGTGTTGTTCGTCACATTCGGCTTCGTCGCCGCCAGCAAACTACCCGGTGCATCGCGTAATTTAACCCGGTACATCGTCGGCCAACGCTTACCGGTTATCAATAGCGACTGGCTTAAAGGCTCCCAGGCTATGCCGTTTAATACATCGGCGCGGCCGGGGCGTTCGGCCCGTGGCCACAGAGTGGTTAAATCCAGCGTTTGCAGTATTTTTCCGGTATCCGGGTCAATGCGAACGATGCGATCCTGTTGCCAGATGTTGGCGAAAATTTCGCCATTAATAAATTCCAGCTCATTCAAGTTTGCTTGCGGTTGGCCGTTGTTGTCGGTTACTTCCAGTCGCTTCCGAACTTTTAGATTTCGCGGGTTCAACCACCGCAGCTCAGCGCTGCCATTACTCATTATGAGTGATTTACCGTCGTTAGTAAGGCCCCAGCCTTCGCCGCTAACCCGCAGTTTTCCCTGTGGTTGTAGCGTTTCGGGATGAAACAAAAAAACCTCGCCACTGCGCCAGGTAAGCAAAAACAGTTCGTCGTTGAGAATGGTGAGCCCTTCCGCAAAGCGGTTAGCCTGCACACCGCCTGTAACTACCAGGCTTGGATGTGTCTGGCCTAACGGGCCAATCGCTCTATCGGGAGCGGGCCACGGTACGTGCTGAATAAAAGACTGGTTATACAAGCCGCTGCTCTCGTAGAGGCGGTTGCCGTGCAACTCCAGCCCCTGAGTAAAAATTCGCCGGTCGTGACCGTAACTTTCAACAACCTGCCATGCGGGTTGTGGGGCGGCAGTGCTGCCCGGTTTCTGCGGCGATGCCTGCACCGCTGGCGGCGAAGAAAATTCCCCAGCTAGTACCGGTGGCGATTCGGCCTGTACGCAGGCCGTGGTTAGCACTAGGCTTGCTAGTACGGCGGCGGTAAGTGAGTTGAGACAAGGCATCGGGCTATGACCGTTGTTGGTGACTGCAGGTTCAGCTGGCGTCTGTTACCGGTTAGTGGTTACTGCGGCAGAAAGTGCACGATAACGGCCAGACTAATAGTGAGCGCCAAGGTGGTTAGAAATACAATATAGCTAATCCGCAGCCGTCGATATTTCTTCCGCGCCAATACTTGCGCTTCGCAATGCATATCGCGAAGCATCAGTTCGTAAACCGTTTGCTCACTGCCGAGATGGTTGAGCATTTGCTGCATATACTCTTCGACTGATAGCTGGCTAACCGCGCCGAAAAACAGCGGATTAAAGCCCGGTGAACCGGGTTTCGGGCTGGTGACGGTCGGCAGTACTGCCAGCATGGCGAACGCACAGGCTATAGCTGCACCGCTGCCTAGCACCCACATCGGTATGCTCAGGCTGCCCTTGGCCGCCTGGCCGATGATGAGAGTGACCATAATAAGTGAGGCGCCGATAATGATGTTGGCTTTCTGGTCTGCCATAGCACTGAGCTGCGTATGCCGCTGTTGGGCGGTACGCAGCATGTAAATAGTGGCTGGCTGAGCCGGTAGTTTTTCTAGCATGGCGCTCTCCGAATTAGTCGCTAGCTGATGATACGACTACCACGCAGGGCGTGCTAACTCAGCGGCTGAATAACGCGAAAGCGGGATCGTTAGCCGACGAACACGGCCTCAATTTCAACCAGCAAATCGCGGCGGCAGATATCCGCCTGCAACAGGCAAAGTGGCACGTTCGGGTGCAGTCGCTGCACTTCAGCCTCAATCCCGGCAGTATCTGTGGTGTTGCGGATATAAACTTTAAGGTACAGAGGCTTGGCACTGTTGGGCACCAATTGCGCGATGTTCTCTAGCGATAGCGTGGTTTGCGCCCGCACATCCAGGGCGTGCTGCGATTCATGGCCGATTACCGCTGCGGTGCCGGAAACAAACCACAGTGGCGGCGCGTTATCGCTGGCCAGTACATGGCTTACCCGGGCGAACGACGGACTGGCCGGGCCGTATTGACGTGGGTACTGCCATGCGGGTGTTTGTAGGGGGTTCTCGCCCAACAGCACTTTTTGCGGGGTGCAAAGCACGTACACCTGCAGCTTGTCGCCGGTTGCACCCACAGCTGTGGCCGCCGGATACTGCTGCACACCGCTGGTTTGAAACGCCCGGAAACGGCCTAAGCAAAACTGCCGGTAAACCTCATCGTCGCCGTTGCCCTGATTAATCTCAGGCACAAAATTCCACAGCCGGGCGATGCTCAACCCCTGTAGCTCCGGCGCTGTCAATAGTTCGCGATAGAGTTCGTAGCTGTCAGCTTCAGCATTCACCAAAGGCCGTTCGATAAAAGCCATCAGCCACTGCTCACTGCGGGCAAATATCCAGCTACCCCGTTCACTGAGTTCAGCATCAGGTAGCCAGTGTTCGGCGAAGTCGTTTAGTGCTGGTAAAGCCGGAAAAGTAGCGCGCCCGGCCATACACCACGGCGCGGTCTCAGTGCGGGCCGTGGTGGAAAGGGTCAGCAAGGGCAGCATTACTAAAAAGCCACCAAGCGGAGGGTGCGGTTCACAGACATAGGTTTATTTTTTCGGTGTTGCCGAATGGTTCGGCGGGCCAGGAATTTGTCGCTATGTTACAGCGCCGCGCAACTCGAATGTAACTCGTCTACAATCGCGGGTTATTCGAATAAATACAGCGACGTTAAAGCTGTAAAACCTTTAGCTGCCTGAGACAGCCAACGAGCTATTAAAAGACCATGACTGAATTTGAGCGTGAACTGCTCGAGAAACTAGTAACTGAGCTAGACCTCGAAGAAGACGTCGAAATCGATGAAATTAGTAACACCGCGCCGCTGTACGGCTACGATGATGACGGCCTTGGCCTCGATTCAATCGACTTCCTTGAAGTTGCGGTAATGATAAGCAAGTACTACGGCGTGGAAATTAAAGAAGGCGGCGAAAACAATCGCGAAATTTTCGCTAACCTGCAGTCGTTGGCCGCATACGTGAGCGAGAACCGCAGCAAATAGCTACGCCTGTCACCGTGAATGACCACTAACCCCGAATGATCGCCTTACTCCGGGCCTTAGCCGTATTGACGGTGCCCGTTATGTCGCACCTCGCCGTTACGTTTCAGTTGCCGCTGCTACGCGTTATCGCGGTGCTGTTACTGGTTGCCGTGCTGCTGGCCAATCAGCTGCGGAAACCGCTGGGTTGGCTGCTACTTATCGCGACTGCTGTGTTGTTGTTCAGCCTGCCGGCCATTGCGATATTTATCTCGGCAATTTTTCCGACACTATTGCTGGCACTATTTGCCGGCGCATTTGCCAGCAGCCTGAGGGTCGGCAGAACGCCGTTAATTGTCGCGTTTGCCACTGCTATCCGCAACGAAGTTCTGCCGCCGGAAATAGAACGGTACTGTCGGCTGGCGACCTGGTATTGGGCGATTTCGCTGATTAGTTTGGCGGTGATAAACCTGCTGTTAGCCGCTTTTGCGAGCCCCATAGCCTGGTCGGCAGTTGCCAATATTGGCAACTATATAATTCTGGCACTGCTGTTTATTGTTGAGTTTCTGGCTCGCTACGTTTGCTTGCGTCAATTCGACCATCCATCGCTGCCTGAGTTTATTGCCGCTATCCGGCAGATTAATTTCCGCGAGATGATGCAATGACTCCGCGCAACGACCCGGCTACGGAGCCGGTAAACGACGCGGGCGACGGCTTTGCACCGCAGTGGCTCGGCCCTGAGCATTTGCCCGCTATCGCCGCCGATGCCGCAAGGCTGGCGGTCTATCTTGAGCAGCAAGCAGCGACGGTCACGGTTAACTACTGTGGCCACCGTTACTACTTTTGGGTGACGTTGTTCGCTTGCCTGCTGGCAAAGCGACGGGCTCTGCTTCCGCCGTCAGCGGAGCGGCAGGCCGCGAAACGAATATTGCCAGCGGAGCCAAAATTACTGCTGGACGATGAACTGGTAGCCAAACACTGCCAATACCGGGCAGACGATCAGCTTAGTGCCAGCAGTTTGCTCGCCAAGGCTGCTGCAGCGCCTCGCTTTGTTACCGTGTTCACCTCGGGTTCAACCGGTGCGCCAAAGCCTATCGATAAAACCTGGCAGTCACTAGCCGGCCGGGCCGCCAGCTACGTGGATACGGTATTTCCGGCAGCTAGCCGGATTGTCGCTATGGTGCCGCAGCAACATATGTACGGTCTGGAAACGAGTCAATTTACCAGTTTGCTCGATGGCTTCACGGTCTACGGTAGTAGCACGGCCTACCCGGCCGCAGTCGCTGAGGCGGTGAGCAATAGCGAACGACCAGTGGTTCTGGTCAGCACGCCGATGATGTTGCAGTTGCTGCTGAAATCGGCAGTTTCACTGCAGGAACTAGCTGGCATTGTCAGCGCCACTTCGCCGCTCAGCGCAGACTTAAAACGTGAGGTTGAGCTGCGTTTTGGTTGTGCGGTTACCGAAATTTATGGTTTTTCCGAAGCGGGCAGCGTTGCCTGGCGACGGGACACGGAAGCCTGGCAGTTATTGCCCGGGCTGCGCGCCGTTCAGCAAGCTGATAGCACCGTGGTTTGTGATAAAAACGGCCCGTTTGCCCGTATTGAAGATAGTGTTGAGCTCATTGGCGACAACCAGTTGTTACTGAAAGGTCGGCCTGCTGATTTGGTTAAAATCGGTGGCAAACGAGCTAGTTTGGCTGGCCTGACCCAGCAACTGCTGCAGCTACCGATGATCGACGATGCGCACATTAGCTATAGCGCTGAAACGAGCCGGTTAGAAGCCTTTGTGGTTTCAACCGACTCGCCGCGAGAAATTCGTCGCGCTTTCGCAGCGCGTTGCGATTTGAGTTTCGTGCCACGCAAAATTCAAAAGGTTAGTCGCATACCACGCAGTGCGGCGGGCAAAGTGACTGCGGAGGGCCTGGCCCTGCTGCGGCAGGAAGCGGTGAGCTCATGAGTGATGCAAACAACATGGCTGTGCCATTCAGCCACCCCGCTATCGCTGGCCATTTTCCGGGCAATCCGATTGTGCCCGGTGCAGTGTTACTCAGTTATGTCGTCGCAGAAGCTGCGGCCAGCGGCGTCGCTATTGGTGGCGTTAAGCGCTGCAAATTTTTGCGGCTGGTAAAACCAGAGCAACGGTTTTGCATCGATATCGACGCTACCAGCGGGAAGTTCAGCATAGTCGCTGGCGATCAGGCAGCCGACGGTCTGCCACAGGGCGAAATTATCGCCAGGGGTTCATTGCTAATGGCCGCTGCTGCGACAGGAGCTGGCAGTGGCTGATTGGCAGCAAAAAGAACGCACTCTGCCGATATTCCTGCAGGCGATTAGCTGGATTGTACGCAACCTCGGCCGCACTGCTGGCCGAGTACTGCTGCCGTTTGTGCTGCTGTATTACATGCTGTTTGCGCGCGTCGCTAAGCGCCATTCACGGAATTACTTACGGCGAGTGAGCGGCCATGCCAGCCTGGCTGATGTGTTCCGGCACTTGTATCACTTTGCCGCCGTAACGCTCGACCGGGTGGTGCTGCTCACCGGCAGCTCACATAAGCTGCAGGTTACTGCTGAAGGCTACGAGTGGGTGCATGGCAAATTAGATGAAGGCCAAGGCTGTTTGATGCTGGTGTCGCATGTCGGCAGCTTTGAGGTAATGCGGGTGGTGGGCGACGAACAGGGTCAGATACCGTTGAAAATCCTGCTGAATCGCGAAGTGAGCGGCAAAATGCTGCGAATTATCGAAGCACTGAACCCGGAAATGGCTGATCGGATAATCGACGTGGCCGATCGCGGCCCGGAGATCGTTTTTAGCGTACAAAAGGCATTGGAACAGGGTTCGCTGGTCGGCATAATGGCCGATAGGGTTTTTTCAGAAAGTGAGCCAACCATTGATGTGCCCTTTCTCGGCACTACCACGGCTTTCCCCAAAAGCCCCTGGTTATTAGCGGCAGCCACCAAAGTGCCGGTGGTCGTATGCTTTGGCTGGTATCTGGGTGGTAATCGCTATCATCTGGAATTCACCCCGCTAACTGAGCGTTTACGTACCGACCGTCGTGATCGCGAAGCCGGACTTCGCGCTGCTTGTGAACAATATGTGCAACTGCTTGAGCAGGGCTTGAAGAAGCATCCGCTCAACTGGTTTAATTTTTACGATTTCTGGCGTTCTGAACCGCCGGCAACAGCGCTCAATAACAAGGCTAATGACAGCCGGGTAGATTCATGACTTTCGTAACTCACTACACCGCCACTTCCTGCCTGGGTGCGGGCGTTGAAGCGCATTATGCTGCGTTGCGTAACGGCACAACCGGTCTGGCGAAAGAGCAGTTTCCCGGTCTCGAAACCTACATAGGGCGAGTTGCTGACCTGCCTGAGGCTTTGCCCGCTGAACTGGCCGAACACCATTGCCGCAACCACTTGCTGGCCTATAAAGCCCTTCGACAGGATGGTTTTTACGAGCAAATAGAGCGACTGAAAAGCCAGTACGGCGCTAATCGCCTCGCCATAATTATGGGCACCAGCACTTCGGGCATCGCGGCCACTGAAGATGCTTACGCCGAAATGGTAGCGGCAGGCGAAGAACAGCTGCCCGCCAGCTTTGATTACGATCACACCCAGAACACTTATGCGCTGGGGCGGTATATCGCGGCGGATACCGGTATCACCGGCCCGAGTTTGGTTATTTCCACCGCCTGTTCATC
>CAJQNE010000162.1 GCA_905479545.1 uncultured Gammaproteobacteria bacterium
CAAACAGCCGAACTGGCCGAATAAAGCTGAAGCCCAACGCTTTATGAGCCTGATAATGCAGCATATGAACTTTACCGTCTACCTGCTGATGGAAATGCCGGAGGAATTTCAGGCCCTGCTGAACGTTAGCACCCACTCCGAATCGGAAATTCTAATCGCTGAAGAATGGTGTTTCGGTTATATGCGGGGTGTGGAGCTCGGCAACTGGCCAACGCTACCTGAAAAAATGGACACCCGCTTACAAGCCATTCGCCTGCACGGCACCGAAGAGCATTTCGTATCACTGGGCGAGTTGAGCCTCGCTGAACACCAGCGAACCGTTAAAGACATTGAACCCGCCGCGAGGGAATTGCACGCCTATTGGTTAGCTAAACGCAGCCTGAACCCAGTGCCCGCTTTTGGCGCTGCAATGCCTACCGGGCCCGTTAGCAAGCCAGCCCCGTCAAACCCGTTGCGCACAATGCAGAAGGTAGGCCGTAACGACTCTTGCCCCTGTGGTAGTGGTAAGAAGTTTAAGCAATGTTGTTTGCATTAGTTAGCAGTTTGACGTTCAACGGATAAAAGTACGCGGCTATAGTGCCTGGGATTGATGTGGATTCTGGAAAGGTGACTCGGCCACGGTGCAATTTAAACGCTTGCCCATAACGTAATAAAAATTAGTATTAGTAATAATGCAAAAAAATGTACTTCGGTGAAGTTAGCAGCTATCCTTTAGTCTCGTAGTAATGGCAATAACGCAGTTTTTTCATGATACTAATTGAAGCCGCCACCGTCGCTGTTGGCTACCCCTTTAGAGGAAAAGTCTCAGCCACGCCGGGAGACGATGCACTCGCTGTGCAGATGAAAGATGTCTCGGTTGAGTGGGGTGTTAACTGGGAATCCTGCTTGTCGGTAAAGCTAACGGGCAAGAAGCGGCCTCAATGGCTCGGTGCTGGCGATATCCTTTTCGCTTCGCGCGGCAGCCTAAACTATTCTGCCGTGGTGCAAGCCAGCCCGGAACCCACCCGGCCAGCCGTCGCGTCACCCTATTTTTACGTGGTGAAAGCGCAAAACGAACAACTACTACCAGAATATCTCGCATGGTGGCTAAACCAACCGCCTTGCCAGCGGCACTTTGCACAGCATGCCGAAGGGACACTTACAAAAAGTGTTCGCCGTTCCGTGCTCGAATCTGCACCCATCGTGCTCCCTCCGCTCGAGCAGCAGCATTCCATTGTGAAGCTCGTAAAAAACATTCGGCGTCAACGACAGTTACTCGAACAGCAAATAGCCAACGGCGATGCAATGCAGGCAGCTATAGCGAGCGACTTGGTTAATGCGAATACTCACTCAACTACCCACCCCACAACTATCGGCACCACAACCGCAGGGAATTCATTTCAATGAGCGACAAGATCAATCAGGACGACATCAACAAAGCACTGTGGGCAGCCTGCGATACCTTCCGTGGCACCGTGAGTGCCGATACCTATAAAGATTTCATCCTCACCATGCTGTTTTTAAAGTACATCTCCGATGTATGGCAAGACCACTACGATGAGTACCAGCAGCAATACGGCGACGAGCCAGAGCTGCTGGCTGAAATGATGAAAAGCGAGCGCTTTGTACTCCCGCCGCAGGCCAGTTTCTACAAACTCTACGAGCAGCGACACGAACCCGGCAACGGCGAACGTATCGACCAAGCCCTGCACGCCATTGAAGAAGCCAACGGCACCAAACTGAAAGACGCCGGCAAAAGTGTGTTTCAGGACATCAGCTTCAACACCGACAAGCTCGGCGAAGAAAAGCAGAAAAACACCATTCTGCGTTCGCTAATGGAAGATTTCGCCAAACCAAAAATGAACCTGCGCCCCAGCCGGGTCGGTTCATTAGATGTAATCGGTAACGCCTACGAATACCTCATTAAAAACTTCGCCGCCAGCGGTGGCCAGAAAGCCGGCGAGTTCTACACGCCACCGGAAGTATCCGACCTGATGGCCGAACTGCTCGACCCGCAACCGGGCGACAGCATCTGCGACCCGGCCTGTGGCTCCGGCTCGCTGCTAATGAAATGCGGCCGTAAAGTAAAAGCCAACCACGACAGCAAGCAATACGCCCTCTACGGGCAGGAAGCCATTGGCTCCACCTGGTCACTCGCTAAAATGAATATGTTCCTGCACGGCGAAGACAACCATAAAGTGGAATGGGGTGACACCATTCGCAACCCTAAGCTGCTGGATAAAAACGGCAATCTGATGCGGTTCGACATCGTAACCGCCAATCCGCCGTTCTCATTAGACAAATGGGGGCACGACGAAGCCGACAACGACCCACACAAACGTTTTAGCCGAGGCATACCGCCAAAGACCAAGGGTGACTACGCCTTTATTCTGCACATGATTGAAACGCTAAAAGCAGGCAGTGGGCGCATGGGTGTGGTGGTGCCGCATGGCGTGCTGTTCCGTGGCTCCAGCGAAGGCAAAATTCGCAAACAGCTGATTGATGAAAACCTGCTCGATGCCGTTATCGGCCTACCCGAAAAACTGTTCTATGGCACTGGTATACCGGCAGCGATTTTGATCTTTCGCATGAGCAAAACGAACAAGGACGTCTTGTTTATTGATGCCAGCCGTGAGTTCAAAGCTGGCAAGAACCAGAACCTGCTAGCGGAAGAAAACATTAGCAAAGTTATCGACACCTTCCGACAACGGCAGGCTGTCGACAAATATGCCTACGTCGCCAGCCTCGAAGAAATTCAGGAGAACGACTACAACCTGAATATTCCAAGGTATGTGGATACCTTTGAGGAAGAGGAAGAAATTGATTTGATGGCGGTTCGGGCTGAGCGGATGGAGCTGAAAAAGCAACTGGCCGAGCTGGAAACGGAGATGGCTGGGTACCTTGAGGAGCTTGGTTATGGTTCCTAGTAGATGGCGCCAAAAAACGTTGGAAGAAATATGCACGAAAATTGGAGATGGGATTCACTCCACGCCGAAATATTCCACTAAGTCAGACTGCTACTTTATCAACGGTAATAACCTAAAGAATGGCGTCATTTCAATATCAGAGGCGACAAAATTTGTATCGAGCTCGGAATTAGATAAGCAGAAAATCGAACTTAGCAAAAGCAGCATCCTTATGTCGATCAACGGGACTATTGGTAATCTGGCCAAATACCGCGGTGAGAAGGTGTTGCTAGGGAAAAGCGCTGCGTATATTAATCCAGACAAGGAAAATTCTTCGGATTTCATCTACTACGTTTTGCAAGGTGAGTATGCCAAACGGTTTTTCAGCTCTGAACTGAGTGGCTCAACGATCAAAAATCTGTCGCTGAAGACAATAAGAAACTTAAAAGTACTTACTCCCCAGTTAGTCGAGCAGAAAGAAATCGTCCGAATCCTATCCACCTGGGACAAAGCGATCACCACCACCGAGCAACTCCTCGCCAATAGCCAGCAGCAGAAAAAAGCCCTAATGCAGCAACTGCTCACCGGCAAGCGGCGGTTGCTTGACAAGAGCGGGGGCCGATTCGACCGTGACTGGAAGCGAATTGAGCTCGGTAAGCTCTTGGACTATCAGCAGCCAACTCAATATCTCGTGAGTTCCACTGAGTACTCCGATGAATATGAAACACCCGTGCTAACCGCAGGTAAGACGTTTGTGCTGGGGAAAACTAACGAGAAATCGGGAATATTTTGCGAAAATCTACCCGTCATAATTTTCGATGATTTTACTACCGCGACAAAGTTCGTCGATTTTCCTTTTAAAGCGAAATCAAGCGCGATGAAAATCCTCAGTGCTAAGGAGGGCGTATCGATCAAGTTCATTTTTGAGTCGATGCAGATGCTGGGATACCAAATTGGTGGGCACCAAAGGCATTGGATTTCAATTTATTCAAACTTAGTGATAGGACTGCCCGATCCTCAGGAGCAAAAGGCCATCGCGGAAGTATCAAACCTCGCTGACCGAGAGGTTAACGCGCTTAAAAGTAAGGTTGAAAGACTGAGGCTTGAAAAGAAATCGCTTATGCAGCAGCTCTTGGCGGGTAAACGGCGTGTAAAAACAAATAAAACGGAGTTTTCGTCATGAATTCATCTAGCGGAGATTCCACAAGCGCGGACATACTCAAGTGGCTAAAGAAGCAACCTATTTGGATTCAACATGCGGCAGATAAATTAATTTCTACTGGCCAATGGTTGCAGGAAGACGTTTCACAACTTGCGGACTATGCACTTGATGAGGCCAGAAAAGATCTAGCTGTGAGCGCACCAGCCTTGTCTGAAGGCATATTTGGAGCAGCGGATTCTGGGGATTTTCGCCTTAACTCCATAGGCGAAATGCTCGGTATAAACGCGTTAAACCCTACAACGCCTTTGGATTTTGGCGATCAAAATATGGCGGTAGTCTACGGTGCCAACGGCGCGGGAAAGTCAGGTTACGTACGTCTCTTGAAGCAAGTTACCGGTTCAAGAACGGCTGGGCAGCTTCTGGAAAACGTGTTTGATGTCAAA
>CAJQNE010000163.1 GCA_905479545.1 uncultured Gammaproteobacteria bacterium
GTTAACAAGTGGTTGCATGGGCAGAAGCGAGCCAGAAAATGGTGAGCAGGGTGCAGCGCTTTGGTTATGGCGCTTGCGATGGCGCGGCATTCTACCAGAGAATTGGCCGATGACTGATTCTCAAAGCAGCAATACCCCGAATCCTGAACTCCTGAATCGCATTCGCTGCGTACTGGTAGAAACCTCGCACCCCGGCAATATCGGCGCCGCGGCACGGGCGATGAAGAATATGGGGCTGAGTAAACTGGTGCTGGTTAAGCCAAAAAGTTTCCCCGACGGAGACGCGACTGCTCGTGCGGCCGGAGCGACCGATGTGCTCGACAGCGCCGTTGTCTGTAACTCGTTAGCCGAAGCGCTGGCAGGGTGCTCCCTCAGCTTTGGCACTACGGCGCGACCGCGTCGCCTGAGTAATGTTGCAGTAACGCCGCGAAACTGCGCCGAGCAAAGTGTGGCTTACCTGAACGCCCATACTGATACGGACATAGCGTTGGTGTTTGGTCGCGAGCGAAGTGGTTTAACTAACGAGGAGTTAGATTTGTGCCAGCAGCCGCTGAATATTCCTACCAATCCCGATTACAGCTCGCTGAATCTTGGTGCAGCAGTACAACTGCTTAGTTACGAAATGCGCGTTGCAGCGCTGGCCGGCGTAGTGTCTGGTGTGGGCCGTGAGCTGGCTACACATGATGAACTGGAAGGTTTGTTTGCAGCGCTGGAGGCTGCGATGGTCAAAGTCGGATTCCTGAAGCCCGATAACCCTCGATTATTGATGCGGCGGGTTCGTCAGTTGTTTAACCGGGCGGCAATGGATAGTGAGGAAGTGCAGTTGTTACGCGGGTTTATGGCGAAAATTATCCGGGATGGACGTTCAGAGAATTAACGTACCTAACGGAGTGGCTTTTTACGCAAAGGAGCGGTTCTAGCTGCCTTTACGCTACCCGCTTCCTCTCACTTGACGAGGCAATATTTAACGCTTCCCGGTACTTAGCCACCGTCCGCCGCGCGACGTTGATGCCTTTTTCTTCGAGGTGCGCGGCAATCTTGGCATCGCTCAATGGCTTGCGTGGCGGCTCATTGGCAACCAGCGTTTTAATCATTGACTGAATAGCAGTAGCCGAACATTCGCCGCCATCGGAGGTGCCGACATGGCTGGAGAAGAAGTATTTAAATTCGAGCACACCGAACGGGGTGTGCATGTATTTGCGGGTGGTGACGCGGGAGATCGTCGACTCGTGCATTTCTACCGCTTCGGCTACATCGCGTAGCACCATCGGCTTCATTGCCACTTCGCCTTCTTCAAAAAACTGTTGTTGCCGTTCGACTATGCAGTTAGCGACTTTGAATAGCGTGTCGTTGCGGCTTTCGAGGCTCTTAATAAACCAACGGGCTTCCTGCAGGTGGTTGCGCATCGTGTCACGGTCAGCGCTGCTGGCGCTGCTGCTCTGCGCCAGTTTCTCGTAAGTGGCATTTACCCGTAGCCGGGGCGTGCTGTCGCCGATAAGGCGGGCGCGCCAAATATTGTTGGCGTCGCGGTAAATTGTTACGTCTGGCGCAATATAGTCGATTCGCTCGTTGCTGAACTGCGAGCCGGGGCGGGGATCTAATGAACGGATTAGCGTCATCACGAAGCCAAGTTCTTCGTCATCGAGTTTCAGTTTTCGGCCGATGGCAACATAGTCACGATTCGCCAACAGGGAAAAATGCTTGTTTAGCAAGGTGCTGGCTTCGGCGAAAAACGGCGTGCTCGTGGGTAAGGCTAAGAGCTGCACTCGCAGACTTTCTTCCAGGTTGCGACAGCAGACACCCAGTGGGTCAAAGTGCTGGATGCGGTGCATTACGCTTTCCAGCTCATCCGGCTCAATAGGCTCTAAGGGGAATTCGAGTCGTAAAGTGGCGAGCAAATCGTCGTCGCTTTCCTGAATGTAGCCGTCACCATCAAGGCTGTCGATTAGCGTCAGAGCAATGACCCGGTCGCGATCCGAAAATCGTTCGAACTGCAGTTGCTCTAACAGGTGGCTATTGAGGCTCGCAGGGCCTTCGCCTAAGGCACCAGCGTCGGGTAAGTCGGCACTACTGCTGGGGCGCTTAACCATGTCGTAACTGTCTTCCCAGCGTGTATCCACTGCAAGCTCGTCTGGGAGATTGTCGGTCGTCGAATCGGCCGAAGAGTTTTTTTCGGTGGCGCGTTCAGCGTCATCCCTTTGCTCGCTTTTTGACTGATCTCTTACATCAGCTTCGTCGAGCTCGAGCATAATGTTTTCGTCGAGCTGTTCCTGAACTTCTTTCCGTAGCTCAAGGGAGGAAAGCTGCAATAACCGTATCGCCTGCTGTAACGCGGGCGTCATCGTAAGTTGTTGACCGACCTTGAGTTGAACGGTTTGTTTTAACACGCTGTGCTACCTGTAAAGTTATCATGCAATATTCGGGCCTTGGTGGCTAAGAATAGCATATTTTTGCTTATTTGGCGTGCGGGCGCGAATAAAGTCGCCGAATTAATTATTATTAAACTTTAAATAAATCAATTGGTTAGGGTTTTGTAAGTGGCGATTTAATCCCGATAAGC
>CAJQNE010000164.1 GCA_905479545.1 uncultured Gammaproteobacteria bacterium
CTATTAGCGTGTAAATACGGCTATTCCAGCCGATGACAATGGTGTGGTTGCGAAACGATAGTGGCGCACCGGCTTCGCGAATGCGCTCCAGCGTGCTGCTGATCATACTGGTGAGAATTCCGACCAGACCGGCGACGAAGGTAACCAGTCCAAGGGTAATAAACAGCGTGCCGAATATCCGCGACACCATGGTTTCGTTATCGCCGAGATAGCCGGGGTCGCTGAGGTGTAGGAATGTCCACCAAATTGAAGAGGCCAGCGATTCCGTGTGGTCGCCCAATGCCCACACCACCACGCCGCCTAAAAACGACAGCGCAACAATTACCACCATTAACACTGCCAGCATAATGACGTGAGGGTGGCCCTTTTCGAGGCGGTAGAGCCATCTGCGGAACATGCGAAACCTGCTTTGCGACGTTGGGAGCGTTAGCTTTCTTTATACGGCGTGGCTGTGGTTATTTATAGCGGCGATTTTTATTAGTGCATTATGATGATTTTCTGGCCAAAAAAAACCTCGCAAAAGCGAGGTTTTTCCGTGCTGACAATTTCTGCCCGAGCTATGTTGCCCGGCAATTTGTCGAGCTATTTGCCGAGCATATTCTTAACGGCACCAACCACAGCGATTAAGCCACCGCCACCTACGCCTGATGCTGCAACGGTGCTTAGGATAGAACCGATGTCCATACCGCCACCCGCAGATGCAACGCCACCCAAACCTAGTTGAGTAAGAACAACGCCGCCTAGTCCGCCACCCAGAATACCGAGTATTGAGTTACCGACTGTGCCAAGGCTGAGGTTCTTCATTAATCCGCCTGCAACGTTGCCGCCAACGGCGCCACTCACAAGGCTGATGATCATGCTGATAAGTCCGCTTTCCATAGTATTGCTCTCCAAATGTTTTCTTAATGACTTCTCAAAGCACAGCGTAGGTACGTAGTGCCATGACGTAGATTAGCGGAAAATTCCGAAAACCCGGTGGTTTTTTAGCAGATGCAGCAGCTAGCGGTACGATTAATGCCGAAGAATTGACAATTTGACACTAAAAAAGTATCGCTGGCTAGCCCCGGCAAACTAACGTTGGCCAAAAACCTTTTCGAGAATCTCGCTGCTACGGGCGGCAGGATTGTTACGAATTTGCTGCTCTTGCTCGCCTATTTTGGTGAATAAGCCATCGAGTGCTTCGCGGGTAACATAGCCATCGAGATCGGTGGAATCGGCATCCAAAAAGCTGGCCAGGAAGCCAGCGCTGTCGATCATCTGTTTGTACTGTTGGGTTACGCCCACTGTGGTGGTTGCTTGCTCAACGATAGGCCGGATACGGGCGGTGAGGGCGGTGGTGGTTTTTGCCTGAAAAAACTGCGTGACAGCTTGGTCACCACCGCTCAGTAACGAGCGAACGTCAGCGAAATTGATCGCGCGGATGGTGTCACCAAAAATGCTCGAGACTTCAGGTACAGCTCGCTCAGCAGCCCGGTTTAGCGATGTACGGAAATTGTCGACCACCTGACCCTGGCCAATGGTTGTTAGGCCCTTGGCAATTTTGTCTAACTGCTCTGGTGGCTCAATCCGAACCAGAGCATTACCCAAGTAGCCGTCGGTACGGCCCAGTTCGGTAATAGCGCTCTCTACGCCTTTCGCCAGTGCTTCTTTAAAGCCGGTGACGATGTCGCTGTTGCTAAGCGCTGAATCCGCGCCGCCCTGAGTGAAAATTTGGCTGCCACTTTCAAGAATGTTAGCGAAGTCTTTGTTATCCATACCGGCGCAGCTGGTCATGCTGAGCGACGCGGCGGCTAGAATGGATGTAAGTGCAGAGGAGCGGGGGAGGTGACGCATGGCGTAGTCCTGAACGGCTTTAAATAGGGTGTGTAGTTATATTACGGTGCTATGCCACGATTATGGCTGCGTTTTTCCACACCGTCTATCGGTGTGCCAGATAGATTGGCTTGACCGATTATTTTCTGGTTTGGCTGTCTACGTAGCCCCACAGCATGCCAACCATAAGGCCAGCGGCGTGAGCGGTGTTGGCAATGGGGTAGCCCAGCCAAGTAGCCGGGTAGCAAATAAGGAAACTAAATAGCGCCATTTTTACGAAGCGTGGAGGCAGCCGGTGATTGGGGTTGCGGCCAAATTTTCCTGCTATCCAAAGATAGCCAAACAAAGCGAACACCACGCCGGATAAGCCACCAAACCAAAAGCTGCCGCTTATTAACAGCTGCGCTATATTCGAATAGGCCGCGCTTACCAACACCAGCGCCAACAGAAATAGCCTTCCACGGCGCAGCTCAATGGCGCCGCCGAGGAAAAACATCGCGTAGCTGTTGCCGATTATGTGTAGCAGGCTGAAGTGCAAAAATATCGGCGTAATGAGCCGCCATACCTCACCGTGAGTAATTTGGTCGAGCCCGCCATTGGTGGTGGCGATGGTTAGCAGCGAAATGTCTTTTGTGCCCATTGCGGTAACAATGCTCACAATTACTGCAGCCAAGATAATGCTGTTGGTAAGCCAGACTTTGCGGGCTACTTTTAGCATCGCTAAGCTGGCGGTACGGGTGGATTGTGAGTTCACGCCTGCCGGAGGCTGGTAGTTTGCGCCGGCCTTTTCTGCTTCGCTCTGGCTGTGCCAGCTATTGGGGTCAGCCAAGAAGTTGCTCCGAAAGATGTGTCGCCGTATTGGCAGTAGCGTCGAGGCGGTTTTTTAGGAGTCGGCCAGCTTTATCGCTATGCGTGGCTTTGTTACTTTCCATCTCAACCAACGTGCAGTGGCTGTTTAGCTCCGTTACTCGTTTTAAATCGTCGAGGCCATGCATCCCATCACTCTGGCCACCGACTAATGTGGTTGGCGTGGTGAGTGTTTTAGCCGCTCGCCAGCCATCGTAGTCGAATAGCGAAAGCGCGTTAGGTCGCAGCTTATGGGGTGCAGCGTTGTCGATAGTAGAGGCGTATTTCTGGTATTGCTCGGGTTCGCGTTTCATATCGACCTTAAACCAGCGGATATACGCTTTAATCGCCGCCGCCAATATCGGGTAGAGCCGGAGTGGAAACCAGCGGAAAATGGGTTTTGACCATTTCGGGAACGCAAACGTCAGGTTGGGCGCAATTAAAAGTGCTTCGTTCGGTGCAGCGCAGTCGCCGTAACTAGCCGCCGCTAAGTACTCCAGAGCCACCGAACTGCCAAGCGAACTACCGGCGAGCAACCAAGGCTGATTGGCCGGAATAATTTGTGCCACAGCTTCCTGCACATCGGTGACCATGCGGGTGGCTTGGTAGCTAACTTTGCTCACCATTGGCGGCACGGACGAACCCTTTTCCCGGCTTTCCAGATATAAGACTCGGTAGTGCGGGGTGATTTCGCTTAAAAACGCGCCCCAGGCTATGGGGTGGCTTAACCAACCTGGCAGAAATAGTAGCCAGGGTTTAGCGTCTGGCGCTTTAGTAGTCGGATCTTCAGCCGTCCCACCCACTTGGCTTGGCGGCTGAAAATCAATCAGGCGCAGGCTCATGCCATCGCTAACGGTAATGTAGCGTTCGCTCACCGTTACTCCAGCCGGAGCGGCATAACCGTAATAATTGACGGGAAGGTGCGGAGTGGCGGTCATTAGCGGTTGATATCTTTAGTTAGGTGCTGGTTGAGTTGCTAGTGGGTTCGTCTGTTGGAGCGTCAATGGTATCGCCGTTGCCGTCATTCGGGCCGCGGTCGGTGGCAGGGGATGCGCTGGCCTGTGGCGTACGAGGCAGCGTATCGACGCTCGCAGGTGATTCTAGTTCCTGTTTTACCGAAAGTCCCAACTCGGTAAAGCGCCGGGCGCTGCTCAGTACATTGCGTTCCAGCGAACCGACGGCTTTGTTGTAGTGTTCTACGCTGCTATTCAGCTGGCGGCCCATTTTGTTCAGGTGATCGGTGAACGTTACTAAACGGCCATAAAAATCACCGGCTAAATCACGCATCTGCGCAATATTGTCGGCTAGTGTCATTTGTTTCCAGCCATAAGCCACGGCTCGTAGCAGTGCGACCAACGAAGTGGGAGTGGCGAGAATGACTTGTTGCTGCAGCGCTTGCTCCAGCAGCTGCGGCTGCTGTTCCAGCGCGGCGCTAAGAAACTGGTCGCCTGGGATATACAACACCACGAATTCGGGGCTTTGCTCAAATTGCTGCCAATAGGCTTTACTGCCTAGCTCCCGCACCCGCTGCTGAACATTGCGGGCATGGTGGGCGAGTGCAGCTTTGCGTTCGCTATCGTTGCGGGCTTCTAATGCCTTCAAATAGGCATCGAGTGGCGTTTTTACATCAATCACCAGCTGCCGGTTTTCCGGCAGGTTTACCACCATGTCCGGGCGAATGGCTCCCTCGTCGGTGCGAGTGTGTGGCTGCTCTACAAAATCGCAGTGCGCCACCATGCCGGCCAGTTCAACTAAGCGACGTAAATTCAGCTCACCCCATTGGCCGCGAACTTCGGGTCGCTTGAGTGCGCCGATTAGCCTTTGAGTTTCATCTTTAAGCTCAATTTGGCCGCTCGCCATGGTGTGCAGTTGAGTAGTAATTTCGCCAAAACTTTTTTGCCGTTCTTTTTCGATCTGGCCAAGCTGTGCCTCGGTTTTTTGCAGTGCATCTGCAATCGGTTTCACCAGGTGTTGAATGGCTTGCTCGCGCTTCTGTAAATCGCCGGTAGCTTCGGCTTGCTGTGCGCCCAGGCTTTGCTTGGCGAGCTCTAAAAACGACTGATTATTATCGCGCAGTGAACGGGCGGCCAGAGCTTCAAAGCTTTGCCGCAGCTCACGGTGGGCGCTTTCCAAATGCTCAGTGAAACGTTCGTGTTGCTCGCGTTCAGCTTGTAGCAGGGTTGCTAAACGCCGGTTTTCATCACGCAGTCGGCGGCGTTTACCCGCGCCAATAAGCCAGTGAAAAATAAGCCCGGCAACAAATAAGCAAAGCGCGGCGAGCAAAGCGCGCTGCCACAGTTGGCTGTCGCTATAGGCTTGTAATGAGGGCAGGGCGGCGTAGAGAGTTTCCACTATTTTTTCAGCACCCCGCCTAGCGAGCGGGTAACCAGTTGAAAATTTCGGCCACTGAGTCTAGTTGCTCGTTAGCGCCCCAGTCCCCGGGCGTGTCAGAGCTGTCGATATAACCCCAGCCGGCCACTACGCTGGGCATGCCAGCGGCTACGGCGGCGTGAATATCGCGTTCAGCATCACCGAGATAGAGGCAGCTTTGCGGCTCACCGCCGATTTCTCTGCAGGCGTGCAGTAAAGGTTCGGGATGGGGTTTTCGCTGCGGCAGTGAATCGCCGCTAATGGTGCTGCGACTACGCTGCGCCAAACCCATTTTTGCGATGAGTGGTGTAGTCAGAAATTCTGGTTTATTGGTGACAATGCCCCAGGGTAAGCCGCAAGCTTCTATGTGCTCTAGCACCTCGGCCATGCCTTCAAACAAGCCAGTGCCTTGGCAAATGTCGCCAGCATAAAGGTCGAGAAAACGGTAGCGTAGGGTTTCAAATTGCTCAACGTCGCTGTCCGGATCGATGCCAAAGGCCAAGTTAACCAACCCCAGGCTGCCATTAGAAACCTGCGGTCGAATTGTCTCGGCGGCTAGTGGCGCTAAACCTTGTTCTACTCGTAGCCGGTTAATCGCACGGCCCATATCGGGTGCGGTGTCGGCCAAGGTGCCGTCTAAATCGAATAGTACCGCGGCAATTTCAGGGCGATTCACGATCAGGTCTTAACAAAATGCATGATGTAGTTAGCATCGGTATTGCGACACAGACGGCCCATTTTGGTGAGCGGGTTATAGTTAATTCCGCTCATGTTTTTTAATGCAAGGCCGCTATGCCGGGCCCAATGTTCCAGCTCAGCGGGCTTAATAAACTTGGCGTAGTCGTGGGTGCCTTTGGGGATTAGGCCGAGTACATACTCCGCGCCGAAAACCACGGTAGCATAGGCTTTCGGGTGCCGGTTGATGGTCGAAAATACCACTGAACCACCGGTTTTTACCAGCTGTGCACAAGCGGCGATTACCGCTGCAGGGTCGGGTACATGCTCAAGCATTTCCAGGCAGGTGACGGTATCAAAAGCTGCAGTTTGTTCGGCCGCCAGTTGTTCAGCAGAGCAGAGTTTGTAATCGACCGCTACGCCTTCGTCGTTGGCGTGCTTGCGGGCAACCTGCAGTACCGCGTCGGTCATATCGACGCCCGTCACCGTCGCGCCGGCTTTCGCCATCGCCTCACTTAGAATGCCACCACCGCAGCCGATGTCGGCAATTTTTTTACCGCTGATACCACCGCTGTGTTCGTCAATAAACTTAAGTCGCGGCGGGTTAATTCGATGTAGTGGGCCGGAATTGCCGTTCAGATCCCACCAGTCGGCAGCAAGCTCAGTAAATTTCTGTATCTCCTGTGGATCAGTGTTGGCCTGCGGGTCGGCGTTGGAATTTTTGACGGCTACGCTCACGTTAACTCTCAATAAAAAAGGCTGCGGGTATTTTCCAGCAGCCTTGGGCGATTAGCCAGCTTTGAGGGCCGCTGGTTATGTGGGACACAAAATACCAGCGAACGGAAAATGGCTAATTCGAAGCGAAGTACGCAGTTAACAATGGACTGTTGAACAGTTTTTTATGAAGAAGTAGACGGTTTAACCCGTCGGAAGCCGTGACTTCATTCGCTTAGATGTTCTTCTGGGTTACCTTCGGCCGCTGACACCGATATTAACGCTGCCGCCGCCGCGGCCAACTCCCACCCCAACACCGCCGCCAATACCACCACGGCCGCCGATGCCAACGCCAACACCGCCGTTAACCCGAACGCCGCTTTGCAAAGGCCGGCCATAGCGATCGGCGTAGTAGCAACGACGGCCTACGAGTGTGGCTGAGCCATCTGCGTTAGCGACAGGGGTATCAGCACCAGCAATTACCTGCACCTGGCCTTCGTAGCAGCGATAGGAACGATCAGAAACGTACACCACCCGGTCAGCACGGTCGTAAACGGCAACCTGACGATTAGGCCGGTCTTTATTGCTCGCACAGGCTGACAACAGTAGAGCCATAAAGCTGAGCGCTAGTAGGCGAGTGACGGTGTTTTGGGCAATTGAATTCATAGCTGGGCACATAGTGTTAGTGAACTGTTAGCCATTCTACTGAATAGCATGCAATTTTGATGCATTAAATCTGCTGGCTTGCATTCCGGTGGCTAGCGATAGTGAGTTACCGCTGGTACCGATTATAACGCCGTTTGTCGGTAAGGTGCTAATTATTATAGGTTTTTTTTGGCGCGTGGTTGGTTTCTACCGGCTCCTTCAGCAGCGCTATTCGCTCCGTTTGTCCCTGCCATCGGGCCAACAGTCGGGCACCTTCTTTGTAGTGTTTCGCGGCTCGCTATACATGCAGAACGGCTAATCGATTACGCCATACGAAGTTTGGGTCGCAGAAGTGGCTCCGGGTTAAGTAAGCGCAAGCGGTTAGTTGCTCGCCACAAAGCCGGTAGGTGGAGTGGTTTTAACAGGGGGGGCGCGATTGGTGGAAACGCCATTCGAACCTAGCGACTCCCTACTACCGGAAAATTTTCGACCTACAAAAACTCAGGAGTACTACCATGAACGCATCAACTAACCTCCCACATAGCAGCGCCTTGCGCCGCTGTGGCTGGGTGGCGGGCATCGCAACAACAGCTATGCTCTTAAGCGCAACGGCTTATGCCGCGGTGCCAAAGGCGGGGACCAAAATTGGTAACCAGGCCTTTGCCACTTACGATAACGGCTCCGGCCAGCAGCAAAGTACCTCGTCTAATGTCGTGCAAACAGAAGTTTTGCCGGTTTATGACCTTTTGCTCGAGCCCGGCGCTACTAAGCAAGTGTCACCTGGTGGCGAAGTTAAGTGGTCACACACCTTAACTAACGAAGGTAACGCTGCGGATTCTGCAACGCTTACTCTTACCGATCAGGCGGGTACGTTTGACCTGACCAACGCAGCGGTCTTCCTCGATCAGAACCAGGATGGTATTCCTGATAATAATAACAACCTGGCAGGTACTGACATACCGTTAGAAATCGGCCAAGTGGTTAATCTGATTGTTATCGCTAACGCTCCGAACACAGCCACGGATGGTCAAACTGACCAGTTAGATCTGGTTGCGACCTCGGTTCAGAATCCAGCAGTGTCGGATACCGATATTGACATCGCTATTGTCGTTGCCGGTGGTGTTCTGGATATCAAGAAGAGCATTGTTGATACGCCAGTAGGCGCGCCGGGTACTACCGATGTGACCTATAAGGTTGAGATTACCAACACCGGTAATGCTGAATCGACCGCGATCACATTAACTGACATCCTGCCTGCAGGCGTGGACTACGAGCTGAATTCAGCCAGCATCAACGCCGTAAACGGTGGCGCTGTGTCCGATGCTGATGATGGCTTCGAACCCGCTGGTGCTGACGATTCAACGATTCAGTTGGGCTTCTCATACGATGCTGGTACCGAAACGATTTCTGTCGACGTACCGACTCTGGCAGTAGGCGCCGTACTGGAACTGACCTTTGATGTAAGCATTGAAGCGGCTCAGCCAGCTGGTGATATCGACAACACTGCAACCGTTGAATACACCGGTGGCGGCGAGATTCGCAGCAACCAAGACAACGCGGTTTACACCGTAGAAGCGGCGCCTGCCGTTACGTTGATCGGTGACAGCCAAGGCCCGTTCACTGAAGGCGCAGTAGTTGATCTGGTTAACGTAATAACAAACGACAGCACCTCGCTGGATGATTTTGATATTGCGGTGAATCTACGTATCGGCCAGCCTGATGGTTACCCTGTTGGCACCAGCTTCACGCTGTTGGTTGACGGTGCACCATTGGTATCAAATGATAACAATAACGCCTTCCCCGACCTAAGCGTTCAGCCTGGTCAGTCGCGCAACATTGTTGTTCGTATTCAATTGCCTACCGACATTGATCTGACCTCACCACCTGCTGGTGGCTATCGCGCTGTTAAAACAGCAACGTCGCTAACCGACAGCAACGTGACAGCAGCAGCTGACGATATCGTTACCGCCATCGAAGAAACCACGGTTGATCTAACCAACGGTCCTGATGACCTTAACGATGCATCAGATGGTACCGGTGCCGGTCCTGAAGCGACTCCTGTATCAACCGTAACCGGTTTACCTGGTGAAACTGTTGAGTTGGATTTGGTAGTAACTAACACCAATGACCCAGCAAGTGGCGGCGTTGCCGACAACTATGCGCTCTCTGCACAGTCGATTACTGCCAACCCTGGTGGTGCTGGTAATGCGTGGGTAGTTCGGTTCTTCAATGATGCTGGTACTGAAATTACCGTAACGCCAGACATTGGTGCAGGTCAGTCTTACCCCGTAACGGCTCGTGTAACCATTCCTGCGAATGAGATTGCGACGGTCGACGGTCAAACCGGCACACCGGTTGTCTTTAGTGTTCAGTCTGCCAACAGCGGTTCGGGCGACGTGAAACTCGACTCAGTAATTGTTGGAACCGTGCGTTCTGTAACGCTGGAAGCAAACGACTCGAAGCAAACCTTCCCCGGTGGTGTAGTGGTTTATCAGCACTCGTTGACCAACACCGGCAACGTGGCAGAGCCGGATGTAACGCTGACTGTTGCTGACACCAACCTTACTGACTACGTCGGTTCAACCATCTACCTCGATACCAATAACAATGGCATCTTCGACGGTGGTGACCTCATTAACCCAACATCGGCGCAAATTCAGGCCAATGCGGTTGATGCCAACGGTGTTAAAGACGGCAGCTTCGATCCGGGCGATACCGTGCCAATTCTGGTTCGTGTTCAGGCTAAGAGCTCAGCCCCATCAGGTGCACAGAACGTATCAACGCTCAGCGCTACTGTAAACGGCACTGTTAATGGTGAGCCAAATGTTGAAGTGGATGGCGTTAGTACACCGGCTCCGGCCACTACTACCAACGAAGACACCACGGTTGTAGTTGCTGGTGATGTCACTCTGGAGAAATTCCAGGCGATTGATGCTGCCTGTGATGGCACACCTGACGGCGCGTACCAGCAGTCTCTGGCTCAAGCCGAGCCAGGCCAGTGCATCGTCTACCGCATTACTGCCACCAACACTGGCACGGTAGTCGCTGAAAATCTGGTGATCACTGATGCTACGCCTAGCTTTACCACCTACAACGGTGGCCAGGGCGTTGCGTGTGCCGGCGCTCCTGCAGGCGAAGGTGAAGCGCAAGTAAGTAAGGGCAGCATTGCCTCAACCATTACTTGTGGTAACACCGGCCAGATACAGGCGAGCGTAGGTCAGTTGTTACCTACTGAGCCAGCTGTAGTTATGAGCTTCTCTGTGAAGATCGATGACCAGTAAGGCCTAAAAGGAGGTTCGCCGGGAGCATCTGCTCCCGGCCCCTCTCAACTGAGTTTACTGCGACACGCAGAGCGTGAATTCAGCTGAGAGGGGTGCCATAAGGCCACCCATTATTGCTTAAAAATTGTTCAAAACCACTTTCGGAACAGGTTGCACCGCAGGATTTACGGCGCAGCCCAACCGCCTAAACCAGCAGAAAAAATATAGCTGGAATGGTCCTGAATCGGGTACGCGAAGCCAATGAATAATAGAATTTATGACAACAGAAACGCGAGATGGAGAAGCCTTGGTAGCTTCTCTGTAGGCGTGTTTCTGTTGTTACTACTTAGCTCGTTGGCGGCAAGGGCGGCCGTGCCCCCTGCCGGTACCCTCATTGAAAACCAAGCGACCGCAGAGTGGTTCAATCCCGACACTGGCCGCAATGAAACTCTGCAATCTAATAGCGTTGCCGTAGAAACTCTCCCTCAGGAAGGTGCCGTACTTACCGTAAATCAAGATGTTGTAAAAGTTCAGGGCGAAGAAGTAAGCCTTCCGCACCGGCTGGAAAACACGGGTAACACCCCAATTGAATTGGCGTTGATGGTTAGCAACCTGACTGGCGATGCTTATGACCTGTTAGACATTCGGTTGATTGAAGACAGCAACGGCAACGGCGTAGCCGACAACGGCGAGCCAGAAATTTCACCGATTGATTTTGTTAACCTGCCAATTGGTGGTGTTACTAACCTGGTAATCGTCGGCACAGTACCGAATTCAGCCCCGGCGAACAGCACTGCCCGTATTGAACTGACCGCACAAAGCCTTTCCGGCAACGTGATGTTGCTGAATACCGACACGATTAAAACCGTTGGTGCGGCACAGCTATTATTGGAAAAAACTCTGCTTACTGCGGAACCTGCTGCGGGCGAGTTACTAAGCTATGAGCTACGGGCAACCAACCGGGGTTCGCAAAGCCCGGTCGGCACCGAAATTACTATTGATGGTGTGGCAGCACCCCAACCGCTAATCCTCATTCGCGACAACATTCCGCCGAATACGACTTACGCTAGCGTGTCGGAAAATAATCAGGGTCAGCTGCTGTTTCGTTTGCTTGGCTCTGCCGATTTTGCTCTGGCGAGTGTTCCGCCGATAGATTTAAGCCAAATTGTTGCGGTGGTTTATGCCGTTGAGACCTTGCCGCCGGGCGAGAGTGTTGCACTCACCCTTAACCTGACATTGAATGAAAACGCATCGTCGGGAGTGAGTAACCAAGCCGAACTGGTTACCGATGACGGTGCGGGAAAACCGGCAGGTATTGATTCAAACCTGGTGACCACTCTGTTGCCTGTGCTGCCGCCTGAAATTGTTGCATTCAACGACAGCATGTTCAGAAACCCGATTAACAGCTCGCGGTCGGGCGTTCCTCTGTATCTGGAAATTAGTGCGTCGCAGTGCAACGTAAGTGCCACTGTTGCTGATACGCATCAGGTGACACTCACGGCGAATAGCGGTGATGTGGAAATTGTTACCGCCCGCGAAACCGGTGCTAACACCGGTATTTTCCGCGTGGTACCACCCGTGCCAACAACTGTTGCAACGGCAGTTCCTGGTAACGACATTATCGAGCTGAGTTTTGGCGACCAGGTTTCTGCTGTCGTTTCTGAATGTGGTGAACAAGCCGAAACCCGGGTTGAATATGTGCCTAGTGGCATTGTTTACGATAGCCGCACTAATGAGCCAATCGCCGGGGCTCGGGTAGTGATTACTGACGTAACCGGCGAAGGCAATGGCGGTAATCCTGGTGGCCCGGCACTAGTGCTCGCAGCAGACGGTGTTACGGTACTTTCAAACGAGGTACTAACCGACGAGAACGGCGTATTCCAGTTCCCCCAAGTGCCCGCCAGCACCTATCGAATTGAAGTGTTCCCACCACTGACAGCCGAGTTTATTTTCCCATCAATACTGCCGCCGGCGAATCAACCACCCGGTCGTTTGATTCCGGAGGCTATGGACGGCGAGCTCGTCGGCCCCTCATTTGGTGGTTTGATTGAACTCACCGAAGCGGGCCCTATTGTGCTCGATATTCCGCTCGACAAGCCCGCTACAGGTCTTGGAGTTTCGGTGACTGTCGACGAAGATGAAGTTGATATCGGCGATCTTGTGCGCACGACAGTAACGATCACAAACTTCTCTGATACCGATCTTGGCAACGGTAGTCTCCGGTTGATGCTACCCGAAGGCTTCACATTGCAAGATGGCAGCGTGCTCATTAACGGCAACCGCGTAGATGATCCGGAGATTGTAAACGGTGTTTTGGTGTTGCCGCTCGGTACCCTGGTAAGTGGCGACGATGCCTCTGCCGATATCGTCACATTCTTGCTGCAAGCAGGCGGTGGTGCCCGCGGTGGCGTAGTGACTGTGCAGGTTGAAGCTGACGGCGC
The DNA here is from genome assembly GCA_905479545.1 of uncultured Gammaproteobacteria bacterium. Taxonomy (GTDB): domain Bacteria; phylum Pseudomonadota; class Gammaproteobacteria; order CAJQNE01; family CAJQNE01; genus CAJQNE01. Next base: position 12,764 of record CAJQNE010000164.1, read on the forward strand.
AGCGGCGGTGGAATCCAGCTCGCAACCGATTCGGCTGCGGCTTGAAC
>CAJQNE010000165.1 GCA_905479545.1 uncultured Gammaproteobacteria bacterium
GATCGGCGTCGCGCCGAGTTCAGTGGTATTGGTTTTACCAAAAATCACTTAACCGGCTTTTTCATAACGGCTAGCCAGCGCACTATTTTTTAGCGGCGTGTAATCCTGAAAGAACACGCTACCTCCGGTAGTGGGCGTGCCGGCCAGCTCGAGCAACAAGTCTTTTACCAGGAATGGCACGCCCGAAAACGCGCCCTTGGGTACACCCGTGGCAATCGTGTTCTGTGCGCGCTGATCAAACCGCTGAACTATCGCATTTAATTTACCGTTGACCCTGTCCGCCCTTTCCATAGCCTGTTGCAATAACTCAGCAGGCGAAACTTGTTCACGTTTCACCAGGCCAGCCAGCCCCAATGCATCATTTTCTGTATAGGCAGTGTCGATTTCGAGAGCCATTTAATACCCCGTTTATAAGTATGTGCAAAAGGTACATGAAAGCGCGTCGCTTCGCTGCTGAGTAATGCGGCTGATCAGCAGCAAATGATCAGCTACAATGCCGCCATGACTACCAGCAAAAAACCTAAAGTCGATTCTAAAAAAAGCGAACCGACAGAGACAATTGAATTGGCACAGGCCGAAGACGTAGCTCAATTACTGCGTGGCTCAGCAGTCACCGGTGAGGGTCGGACGGCACTCCTCTCGCTTTGGCGTAAACGCCAACGAGTACTGCAACAGCCCGCCGTAATCGTTGATTGCGTCGGTGACGCTTTTCCAGATGAAGCAACCATTTCATTTGCACCCGGTAGCGATACACTGCCACTGAATATGTTTACTGCTGCCGAAGGCCCGGAGCAGCAGCAACAGCTTGCCACTCAGTTACTCCGGCTTGCCGATTACCAACGAGACTCATTGCAAGCCAGCCCTGAACTACTTATTTTGCAGCAGCTCCTTGCTGAACATTGGCTCGCCACCGCAGCTGTCACTAGCCTGACTGACATAGTGCAAACATTAGCCAGCGACGAGAACCTGATGATTGGTGCGCTTCCAATAAATGCCATCCTTGCCGCTGATCAGCGACAACAAATGGCCATGCGACTGAATGCATTATTGATAGATGGAAGCATAGAAAAATGGGGTGACGGCCCGTTGCTTACCGACGCGATTCTCAACCACAATCAAACAGTTTACATTTCACTCAGCACACTGAACCACCATGAGCAGAACCATTTGCTTCGCTGCCTGACGCCGCAATTACAGGCAGCCGGTTCCGTCACAGTTTTCAACTTACTCTCAAGCCAGCAGTTAGAAAACATCAGCATCAGAACAGACGGAAAATTCACCGGACTAATCGGGGTTGTGTCGTTAGCTCGTGAAAAGCCTAGCGATAATTCAGAATCAGTCGAAAACCACCCCAGCCGTATCGGCCATTTCGACATTATATCGACCTCGCTGCACCCCGCTGAAAGCAACGCTACCGGCAAGATATTTAAGTTGAACGGCAAAGCCACAACCCTCTTCTATCCGATGGAAGTGCCTTCGGTAGCTGCGATCGACTCTTTGACAGACCTAAAGGGGCGCTCCGCCTCCGCAGAAGATAGCGAGAACTGGGTGGATATTGGCTATTTCCCGGTAGCTAACAGCGAACAAATTCAAGAATTACACTACCGACCAGGCTTATTAGTCGAAGCAACCTTCACTTACTTGCTCCCGAGGCTCGGTAAGAAGCTCCACAAAACCGAAGTGCTACTGGCCATGCTAACGCCCAGCGGCTTACAAGTTGATGAGCAGTCGACAGTGCAGTGCTCGGAAGGCTGGCCCGCGGAGCTACAACGCAGCCCTTCAAAAAATGCCACACCAATGCTCACGCCGGCACTAGTGGGGCGTCATGACCGAATGGCTCGCTCGCAAAAGCGGATGATCACATCATTCGCACGACAACAAAAGATACCGCTATACCACTGCTCAGAGCTGGGAATCACCTCAGAGCCCGATGAAACCAGTGAAGATTTTGAGAGTCGCTTACGACAGTTATCTGCTGCACGTAACGAGGACCGCTGCAGCGCCATTCAAGCGAAGTTCGAACCTAAATTACGACACACCGACCTCAGAATCAGAAAAGCCGATAACGAATATCAAAAGGCTTTAAAAAAAATCGAAGGCGGAAATATATTACTGCGGCCTGCAAAATATCTCACCAGCAAAGCATTATCGAGCCCGCTAAATCCGGGCATGCACCTGCCGCTAAGGCGCGCTAGCAGTAAAAACAAATTACAGGGCGAGCTAACCCAATGCGAACAGCGCTTAGAACGATTGAAACGGCAAAAGCGAGAGCTCGACAATCAATACCAAAATGCTCTGGATAAGCAGCAACGACAGCACAAGAATGAAGAGTTGGAATATCGTCGTTTCTACATGAAGGCCAATGCTTCTGGCGTAGAAATTCAACGCTGCTTACTTTGTGCCTGCCCTTGGGGCACCCGAGAAAATGCCAAGGGTGAGTTAAAGCCCTACCCTGTTTACAGCATCTAAAACCATCACCAGCACTAATCTGTGCCGGTGCAAAACCACATTATGAGATATTCGCTGCACGGCTTAAAAGCCTGAGAGCGTGGCAACCCCAGCCTTAGCGCGGCAGTGCTAACAACTTTCACAGGCAAAAAAAATCGCCTATACAGGCGATTTTTTACAACTAGTTAGCGGTGCTGCTAGTTCAACCTAAGCTGAAAGCTTACGCAACCTAAAGCCAACAGCGACCAAGCCTAGTGCGAAGATAATCATACTACTTGGAACTGGCACTAACGTGCTGCGAGTTTCCGCGACCGCCGTCACTGCACTGTCATTCTTCACGAAGTTCCAGTCAAAACTAAAACCAGTAGTCGGTATTGGCTGGAAATTAGAGTTCACAAGGCTAACGCTGGTAACGTTGAATACTGCCGTTACTAACACA
>CAJQNE010000166.1 GCA_905479545.1 uncultured Gammaproteobacteria bacterium
TGACATTGGTCAAGCCGCCGCCCCGGGCGTCTGCCTGATTGTAGACAATAGATGAATGAAGAATATTCAGTGAACCGTTTTCAGAATCGCTCACGCCACGATATATTGCGCCGCCTTGGGGGAAATCACCGAATGGGCCGCCGGCCAGGTTACCAACAAATATACTGTTGGTAATGGTTATGTCAGTATCGTCGCCAACTCCTAAACCGCCGCCCTGTTCAATCGCTTGGTTATGTGCAACAACCGAGTCTCGCAGATTTAGCGTGCTGCTCGGTTCCATAGAAATACCGCCACCACGCGTCGAACCGATATTACCCATAACCTGAATACTTTCAGCATTAACAGTCGAGCTATTACCGATACTTAGCCCGCCCGCACCGAAGCCAAACTCATTGTTTTGGTTAGCAATGAGCGTGTCTAAAAGAGTTATCGATGACCCAAATACCTGCAGACCCGCACCTTCGTTATCAACAACCTCGCTGTTGTGAATAGTGATATTTACTCCTGTGCTTAGGTCGATACCACCTGCCATGCTACTAACGCCAGCAGTGTCGGCAAACCGCAGACTATGAGCTTGAATATTAACCACATTGAACAACGACAAACCTGAAATACCATTGCCCGTGAAGGTGGTGGATAAGGCTTTTGGTGTAACTTGTGTTGGTGATAAACCACCCACCAACGAGATGTTTGCGAAGCCCGAAATAGTCAAATCGGAATAAGTGCCGACATCGTACAACACCAGCGTCGGGTCTGATTCACCGCCGTTACCGGGCGATAAGACGTTATTCAACTGCGTATTAGTCGCTAATGCATCATCCCAACTCGTGCCTTGGTTGTTAACATCATCACCATTCTCAGCGGAAACATAAAACTTATTGCTGTTTGCCACTAACGGCGAGCTGCCTAACTGGATTTCTATACCATCACCCAAATCATCGCCGTCGGTATCCGCATTATTTGCATCGGTACCCGTGCCATTAGCCGGCGCCAACTCCTCAATATCACTCAGCAGGTCAAAATCAGAATCCGCCCGGTACGGGCTAGTGAAGTGGATATTATCTTCGGCGAGGTCAATTAACGTATCACCATCACTATCGACGCCGGTATTCGGTGTGTACAGCGTATTTTCGATTGAGAAAACATCCAGACTATTATCAACATCATCAGCGGTCAGGTTGGCTAGCGATATCAAACCGATAGTTTCGCCGTCGGCCGCGAAACCAGGCAACATGCTGTCAGCATCTGCAAAGCCACTACCCGTTTCCATCAAACGGTCAATATTACCGCTGAAGTTGCCACCGCTTATAACGGCGGGCAGCTCCACCACCCAGACATCCCGGGTACCGGTATTAGGGTTGGTGTTACTTGGCGTATCAGTGAACGATACGAAGCTCACATAGCGGCCGTCGCCGCTAATAGATAGGCCACGGCGATTGAGGTTAAACCCACCGAGCTGAATGCCTTCGGCAATATTCACTCGTAGAGTCGCGCCGGTATTGAGGTCCTTAACGAATACATCCGCCGTAGTTCCCGCATCACCAGGAACCAAATTATTCGCCCGCGAGAAAAACACCACCCGGTCGCCATCATTGGAAATCTGCGGCAAGAAGCTGTTGCCATTGGCTTGCACCGGCGGGTTGGGAATTATTGGCCCACCGGTGTCAACACCGCGGGTATCCAGCTCGCCATCAGGCAGGTTAACTAAATGGGTTAAGCCTGTTTCCGTGTCGAATCTAAAGATATCGGCTTCGCCATTTTCATCATTTTCCACCAAATCAGTCGAGTTAGAGGCGTAGACAATATAACGGCCGTTAGCGCTGACACTCGCATCGCCGCTATTACCATTCGCAGCAATCCCCTCAATGCCGCGTGTAACTAATTTAACTGGCGGCGTTCCACTGGCCGGCATCATGTCGATACCATTTGCAAACCAGGCATAAACTTGTGTAAGGCCATTGGCGCCGTCGAAACTCATGCTCACTGATTCGAATACCACCGACGTACCCGCAGCCGAAACATAAGCGTTGTTGGAGTCACTGACAGCAGGCTGTGGCCCATTAATGCCATCGCCAGCATCCGAAATCAGTAAGAATTCCTGGCTGTCGGGTCGGTAGCCGTATATCTGCCGGCTACCTGAAGGTGGGGTAATTCCGGGCACCACGGGGTCAACACTATTGCTGTCGAAGGCTATTAACTCAGCTCGATGGCTAGCCGTCGCACGGCCGACAACATTCTGTAAGTTTGCTTGCGGGCCAAAAACTAGTTCAGTCTGGGCCGAGCTTTCAATATCTTTAATAATCAGAGTGTCTTCATAGTTAATAGGTCCGTTACCAACCGCAGTTAATTCTTCACTTATAAAAATTATCGACTGTCCGTCTCCGACCATCACAGGTTGCGAAAGTCGGTTGCCTGTTTGGCTTTGCAGAGTAAACGGCGATGGAGCGTTGACGTTAATCTCAAAATCAAACAGCGTAGTGCCACCATCGGCATCAGTCAGGGTAAACGCTACCGTTTCCATCAATGTATCTGCTGGCATTTCGGTGTGAGCGAAACTGATAAAGTTATTCGTAACATCAGCCAGACTGAACGACGTGACCGCCGACCCGGCCATATCCTGAAACTCGCCAATGGTGAGTGTGGTTGGGTCGAAGCTAAATGTTAGCGACGCGGCATTAGTAGTTTCTTCGTCGCTGGCATTTAACACGCTGCTATCAACCAATACGAAGCCAGCCGGGTCGACCGAAATTGACGGGGTAGTCGGTATAACCTGCGGATTATCGTTAACGAGCGTGACAGTAATAGCTAAGGTAAAGTCGGTGCTATCAACACCATCGCTTACTGAAAGCTGCACGCTATCTGATGTCGTTTCGCTACCATTATGAGTGTAACTAATCAGGTTCGACTCAAGGTTGGCCTGAGTAAACGTTGAACCAACTGACAGCGGTATGCCAGCACCCGTCGCAAATGAGCCATTCGCTGGCAATGGCGCCCGCACCGTGTACTCAAAATTATCGGCCGTTGTATCGGGGTCAGTTACCTGAATGGCGACCTCATCAATCGTAACCGTTGCACCCTCATCCACGGTCGCCGCTGAGTTATTCACTGTCGGCGCGTCGTTCACCGGCGTAATAACCACTGAGACGAAGGTTGAGTCCGTCAAACTGCCATCGCTAACCGTATAACCAAAGAAATCTGACTGGTTGTTGCCAGGAGGCACATTGCGGCCGTTGGGGTCGTAATCAATGTCGCCATTACTGAGAATTGTCACAATCGAGCCGCTAGGCAGCATCGTGGGTACTCCGACAGCAGCCGGGTTACCCTGCACCTCAGTAACTGAAATCGAGCTACCTTCGGGGTCGAAGTCATTTAGCAGCACGTTAGCTGTTGGGTTTGAAACCGACAGCGGAGTGTCCTCGTCGACAGTGAAGTTCTCGCCCATTACCACAGGCGCATCGTTCACCGGACTAATAGTAATCGGCAAAGTAACAACCACCGCGTCTACGCCATCGCTAAGCGATAACACCAAGCTGTCGCTGGTCGTTTCAGTGCCATCATGGGCGTAGGTAATATCACCATTAACCACATCCTGCTGGGTAAACGTATCGGTAACGACCAGTTCGACGCTGGTACCGGTGAGGAATATTCCACCGTTCTCCGTAGCCGTCGTTATGGTGTATATCAACTCGCTATCCCCCTGCTCAGGGTCGCTGACTGAAAGCTCATTAGTAGACAACGCAGGCGTATTGCCACCTTCATCAATTTGCAGGCCGCTGACTGTAACCTGTGGAGCGTCGTTTACCGGCGTAACAGTAATTGTGACTGTCCCAGTCGACGTTAACGAGCCATCACTGACGGTGTAAGTGAAGCTGTCGGTAGTATCAACTGTAATAGCTTCGAACTGGCCGTTCGGGTCGTAACTGTAACCACCATTCGCCTGCACAGTAAGGATCGCACCAGAGGCCAGAGCTACTGCCGTCCCGACATTTGCCGCGTTACCATTAGTGGCAACGACTACTAATGAGTCGCCGTCCGGGTCACTATCGTTACTCAGCAAGCCTGCAGCAGAAATGACCGTCAACTGCGTGTTCTCGTCCGTTGTGCCGTTGTCGTCAACTGTTGTCGGTACGTTGTTCAGCGTGAACAACGGGTTGCTGATGCTATAAACCGAATTATTAGTAACCGGATCTGTCGTGAGATTGCCGCCGGATGAGTGCAACGTGATCACCGAACCGTCGCCGCTAATGTCGGCCGTAATGCTGGCGCCTTCCGTAGTAGACGCACCGGTACTGTTTAAACGAGCGATTTGACCGTTAAAGTTACCGGTGGTGATCGTGCCCGGTAGTTTCACCACCCAAATATCATCGGTGCCATTAACATCGGGATTGTTTGTGGTGCTAGTAGCGGAATTAAACACCACGAAGCGACCGTCGGCACTAATACGCGGGACGATAAAGTCAGTAGGCTCAATATTCAGCCTATCCGGGCCGTCGAAATTAATTCGCATTACCGCCGTGCTCACCATATCCCGAACGTAAACATCACGGAAACCCGAGCGGTTACTCGGGAACAAGTCATTGTTTTCAGAGCTGAACGCCACGCGGCTGCCATTCGCCGAAATAGACGCAAAGTTGCTGGTGCGAACCTTGCCGTATGGCACACCGTTATCTGCCCGGCCGCCGGGTAAGCTCACCTGTACGGTCGTATTTTTAAGCAAGTCGCGGCGGAAAATATCGCGCACAGAGTCGTTATCAGAGCCGGACAAGTTGCTAGCCAATGAGGCAAACACTACGTAACGACCGTTCGCAGAGATGTCCGGCGCAAAGCTAGCTGCATTGGCGGATTGCCCGGCACTATTCAGGCTTACCAGCTCTACTGGCCTGCCGGTGGGCGGCACGCCGTCGCGCCAAAGATAAACTTTCGCATCACCATTGGGGAAACCAAAACTGGTAGAGCTGCTGTGGAATGCCACTCGCTGGCCGTCATCCGATATGGTCGGCCGAATAGAGTCACCGTCCGCCGGAGTTGGCAAGGTCACGGCTTCACCGTCGCGGCTGTCGGAAATGAGCAGCGTGTCGCCTGTTAACGGCCTAAAGCCATAAATTTGGCTGTTGGTGCCGTGAGTAATGCCCGGCACAACGCCATCGGCTCGGCTGTTAAACGCGACCAGTGCAGAGTTATCGCTCACTACAACTTCCGATACGGCATCTGCACCCGAGGGCACCGGCCCCACTTGTAGCCGAGTTGACGTAACGGCATTGAGGTTTTGGAATACCACCGTGCTGGTGTCTTCACCGCCCACCTCCGGGTCATTACGCAAAAATACCAACTGCTCTCCGGAAGACGCAACGCGCGGGTTCAGGTAGGAAACATTGTCTGTGCCGCCATCGGCCGCACGGCTCTCTAATGTGAAAGGTGACTCTGGTTGCACAGTAATGGTAAGCGTAAAGGACGTGGAGCCACCGTCCGGATCACTCATCGACATATCCACCAGATCTTCAAGATTTTCCAACGGTGATTCGTCGTGAACGAACACCACGGAGCCCAATTCGATGTCGGCGAAGGTAAATGTGGTAACGGGCACCGAGCCATCGGTGAAGAAGAAATCACCAGTTACTAATGTTGATTCGTCAACGGTAAACGTTAGCTGTGCTGAATCGCTGGTTTCTGCGTCTTCGGCATTAATTGCGTCGGTTGTTATCGCAACTACATCGTTTTGTATCACGGTGAAGGCAGCATCAAAACCTGCCGGCAATTGCGGTGCATCATTAACAGGCGTGATGGTGACAGTTACCGTTGCAGTGGCGGTAAATTCGCCGTCGCTGATGGTGTAATCAAAGCTCTCGGTTGCGTCGTCAGTGATGGCCTCAAACGCGCCGTTAGGATCGTAGCTATACGCTCCTGTCCGGCCTATCGTAAGCACCGCACCGGATGGCAAATTAATATCAACAAATACATTAGTGGGTACGGTTTCGCCCGCCGCCTCAATGATATTTATCTGGCTGTCGATATCGTTATCGTTCGCTAACAGCCCGGTAGCAGCGGTAAAGCTCACTGGCGAATTTTCATCCGTGATGGCTGCATCATTGGTAGCGGTTGGCGCATCGTTAACGCTATTTACGATGACTAAAACACGATTATCATCCGAGACAACACCGTCGTTATCTATTGCTTCAAAGCCAAAAATATTGTCGCCAGCAGAACCATTAAAGTCCGGGTCCGGCAGGAAGAATAACTCGGCTGTTCCGGTACCGTTGGTACTCAATGTGGTTGGCAGCGTTAGGGCCGGCGTGCCGGATGCATTCAGGCTGAGGAAGCCATTATTAGGGTCACGGAATACGTTGAACGATTCGATCGTGCCGTCAATATCTACGCCAGATAACGTAACAGGTAACGCAGTATCTTCGTCGACGGAAAGCGTTTGGTCAGCTGTCGTCGGTCTATCGTTAACCCGAATGATATTTATCACCACAGTCGCTGTAGCGTTAAATTCGTTGTCAGTGATCGTGTATTCGAAGCTGTCGGTAGCATCAGCCGTAATAGTGTCAAACGCACCGTTAGGGTCGTAGCTGTAAGCACCCTCCCGGTTGATTGAGACTATGGCGCCCGATTGCAATTCCACTTCTTCGAATACGTTATCAGCTACGTTCTGGCCTTCTACTTCGCTAAGGAAGAAGTTGCTGTCAACATCGCTATCGTTGCTGAGCACACCGTTAGCAGCCGTAAAGCTCACCACGATACGTTCGTTTGTGGTAGCGGTATCGTCAACCGCCACCGGTGCGTCATTCACGGCATTAACCGTCAGTGAGACCGTAGCGTTATTGCTGACCGCGCCGTTTGCATCTGCCACCGAATATTCGAATGAGTCAGTACCGTTGGTATTGGCATTCGGGGTGTAAGTGATGCTGCGATCCGTCTCAACTACCGCCACGCCATTAGCGGCTTGCACCTGAATCGTAATAAGGCCGACCGGCGTGCCATCCTCCGCATCACTGTCGTTATCAAGTACATCGATATTGACACTAGAGTCTTCGTCGGTTGTCGCCGTATCGACTACTGCGACCGGCACGTCATTGAACGGCTCAATATTGATGGTAACTGTGGCCAGACCAGACTCAGCCAAGGATGGGTCCAGAGCACGATAGCTAAAGCTGTCCACCGTGGTCTCGCTGCCATCGTGGATGTATTCAAAGCTGCCGTTCGCATTGAGCGTAAACGATGCAGCATTAGCCGGCGGGGTAACCACTATTGCCTGCAGGCTATCGCCATCGATATCAAAATCGTTACCTAAAACACCGGGCACAGTGGCGTTTAGAGTGCCGCCCTCAACAATGCCGTTGCCAGCTGATTGGGCACCGTTGATATTGATAACGTAGATATTGTTGTTGTCAGCAACGCTGCCATCGTGGCCGCCGTTGGCCTGGGTATCGTTGCGACGAATTGCCAGTCGCAGACCATCCGGAGCATAACTAGGGTCGTACTCAGAGGCATCATCGGTTGCGGTGACTTGCCTGAGGCCAGAGCCGTCAAGTCCGATGGTAAATACGTCAGTAAACCCGCTGGGCAGGTTGAAGGCAAAAGCAACCGTCTGACCGTCCGGCGATACATCCGGAACCCGGTTGAACGCACCCGAGGCGCTGCCGGTAGTGGTTAACTGCCGGATGAGGCTGCCATCCGTCGTGGAACGCAGAAACAAATCCCGGCCGTTGCCGCTGGGCTCCGACAAAATAAAGGCGCTGCCATCGGGCGTCAGAGCCGCTGCTTCGCCGTATTCCTGCGTAGCGCCTAAATTAATGCTCACCACCGTAGTTCCTACCGAATTGGCAGTTTGGCCATTCAGGGAGCTGTAGGGGGCTGTTCGGAGCTGAGTCAGGCCTCCACCGCCACTCTGGCTATACCGCCACATCGCAGTTGATCCATCGCGCGACACAGCCATCCAGCCACCACCACTGCCGCCCGGAATGGTCAGCACATTGCGAATCTGCGCACCGGTATCGGCATTAATTTCCAGGTAGCTGTGAGCGCCTTGCGCCCGATTCAACACGGCCAGTCCGGTGCTGCCGACAAAACTTGGTTCACCCGCTGAAATTCCGAAGGGCGATGTTGTGCCGACCACGAGGTTACCCTCCGGAATGGAGCCGTCCGCCGATGACTGGCCGAGATTATTGACCGAGGCACCGCCGGGGGCGCGGCCGGTACGGAAGATAATTAATTCGGATTCTGCGCGTGGATCCCAGGCCGGTTGAATATCTCGATTCGGATCAACGGTAATACGCTGGCCGGGGAATCCATCGGTAAACAGGTCATCAGTGGCCATCGGCGCATCGTTGACCGGGGTAATGGTAATAGTAACCACCGCCGTTGCCGTTGCCGCTCCGTCACTCACGGTGTAAGCAAAACTGTCGATAGCGTCGTTCGCAATCGATTCAAACTGACCATTCGGGTTGTAGCTATAGCTACCATCGGCCTGCACTGTTAACAACGCACCGGAATCCAACTCCAGCTCGCTATCAATCGCCTGCCCGTCGACTAAGGTAACGGTCAAATTAGTGCTATCACTGTCGCTGTCGTTGGCCAGCAGACCAGCAGGCGGTTCAACTATGAGCTCGGTGTCTTCGTCGGTGCTACCTACGTCATCGGCCGCTACCGGGGCATCATTTACCGGCGTAATAGTAATTGTCACCGTGGCTGTATCAGTAAGGCTGCCATCACTGACCACATAACTAAAGCTATCACTGCCATTGCCCGTATTCGTTTCAAATGCACCATTGGGGTCATAGCTGTAGCTACCATCAATCTGCACGGTCAGTAAGGCACCCGAAGTCAGAGTAATCTGGTTGCCTACCGCCTGACCATCAGCCAGCGTTACCATTAAACTGCTGCTATCGATGTCGCTATCATTAGCCAGCAAACCCAACGCCGTTGAAACTATAAGTGTTGAGTCCTCATCAGTAGTGGCCACATCGTTAGCGGCCTCGGGGGCATCATTCACCGGTGTAATGGTCACTACCGCTGTGGCAATAACATCAACCTCACCGTCGCTTAGGGTATAAGTAAAACTGTCCTCAACCGGCGCTGCAATGTCCTCGAACTGGCCATTAGGTTCATAACGGAATGCGCCGTTAAGCTGAACACTCAGCAATGCACCGCTAGGCAGCGTAATCAGACTGCTAACAGCCGCATCATCTCCATTAATCGCGATAATTCGAATATCGCTGCTATCAACATCACTATCGTTGCTGAGTAATCCGGTAGCGACAGTAACGTCGATCAAGTCATCTTCATTGGTCGCATAGCTATCGTCTGTCGCAACCGGCGCATCATTAACCGGCGTAATGGTGACTGTCACGTTGGCGGTATCGGTTAAGCTGCCATCGCTGACTACATAACTGAAGCTATCACTACTCTGGGCAGTGTTCGCATCAAATACGCCACGTGGGTCGTAGCTGTAGCTACCATCCGATTGCACCGTCAGTAAGGCACCGGAGGTCAGTGTAAGCTGCGTGCCAACAGCCTGGCCGTTGGCACTGCTGACCACCAGAGTAGTGCTATCCGGGTCACTGTCGTTGGCCAGCAAGCCATTCAGAGCATCGACGGCCAGCACTGTGTCTTCGTCGGTACTACCACTGTCGTCAACCGCATCGGGAACATCATTTTCAGCTGATATTGTTACCGTCACGATGGCGTCGGCGGTCAGCGCACCATCACTGAGGGTGTACCCAAAACTATCGGTCGCGTTGCCGGTAATTGAATCAAATTGGCCATTCGGGTCGTAGTTATAAGCGCCATCGACTTGCACCGTGAGTAACGCACCGCTGGTTAACTGAACCGTGGCTCCTACCGCCGACGCCACTCCATCTATTGCGGTTATCGCCAGACCATCGCCTTCCAGGTCACTGTCATTCGCTAATAGACCCGTTGCCGCCGGACGGCTCAAAGCTATGTCTTCATTGGTAGCGCCGCTGTCATCAGCCGCTACCGGCGCATCGTTTACCGGCGTAATGGTGATCGTCACTACAGCGGTATCGGTCAGGCTACCGTCGCTGACGACGTAACTGAAGCTATCATTGCTAATGACCGTGCTCGCATCAAAGGAGCCATTGGGGTTATAGCTGTAGCTGCCATCCGACTGTACGGTGAGTAAGGCACCTGAAACCAACACAATCTCACTGCCGACGGCCTGCCCTTCAGCCAAGCTGACCGTCAGGTCGCTATTATCAACATCGCTATCATTAACCAACAAACCCGTTGATGCTTCGACCAAAACAGTGGTGTCTTCGCCGGTGCTGGCACTATCAGCGGCTGCTACCGGCGCATCATTCACCGGCGTAATCGTAATCGTCACGGTGGCCGAATCGGTCAATTCGCCATCGCTGACTACGTAGCTGAATGTGTCACTGCTATTAACGCTGTTCGCGTCAAATACGCCCGTTGGGTCGTAGCTATAGCTGCCATCGGCCTGCACTGTTAGTAGTGCACCCGAGCTGAGAATAATTTCGGCGCCTATTGGCTGACCTTCAGCCAGGGAAATCGTCAAGCCACTGCTGTCAACATCACTGTCGTTAACCAGCAAGCCCGCGCTTGCCGGACGAACCAGCGGCATATCTTCATTCGTCGAGCCGGAATCGTCCATCGCTACCGGCGCATCGTTCAGCGGCGTGATGGTTATAGTAAGGGCGGCGCTAGCAGTGCTGTTGACAGCACCGCTGCCGTCCGAAATGACATAGCGAATAATTTCGGTCACCGGCGCAGTAATGCTCTCATAGGCACCGTTGCCATTGAATACATAACTACCGTCCGACTGTGCGGTAAATTCGGCACCGCTGAGCAATACCAGCGTTGAGCCAGCAGTTGTTCCTGTTGGCCCGCTAGTGCCGAGGTCAACCGATGAATTGGAATTGCCGCCCAAACCGCCGGTCCCGCTAGCAGCGCTATCGCTGTAAAGGACCACGGCAATATCATCGCCATCAATATCGCTGTCATTCGACAGTAAACCAATATCGGCAATCGCGACCAGTACGCTGTCTTCGTCAGTACTACCGGTATCCTCTGCTGCTAGCGGTGCATCATTGACGGCCGCCACAGTAATGCTGATCGTGGCGGTACTCGATAGCGAACCGAATGAATCAACTGCCCGGAAAGACAGGCCGTCATTACCGTTGAAATTAAAGTCGGGGCGGTAATAAACCGTTGCTGAATCACTGACGCTATCTACCGACTCGTTGGCGACCAATGGCTGCGTTAGCTGCGCGTCACGGAATAGTCCGCCGTTAGCGGGTAACCCAACAACTTCAAAGCGCTGCAAATCGTCATCCGGGTCGCTGCCACGTAGCTCTATCGCAGCATTATTGTCTTCATCAAGCTGCGCCGTGTCATCACTAGCCAGCGGCGGGTCACCCGCCTCTGGCGGAGTTACCGTTATAGTTACCAGCACGGCAGCCGACACATCGCTTTGGTTATTCGCGACCTGGTAGCTAACAGTATCGCTGCCAACAAAACCATCGTCTGGCGTATACGACAGCAACCCATCAACACCGGTGAGTGCTGCAGTGCCATTCGAGCCGGTGCTCAGTAGTGTGAGGCTGGCAACATCAATATCGCCACCATCGTTAGCCAGCAAGTCGATAGCTATTGCGACTCCACGTTCGGTGCTACCGCTATCGGGTTGCGGCTCAGGTAACGGCAGAATGTTTAACACGCCAATAGTCACTATGCCGTCGGCGCTATCACCATTTTGATCAGTTATCCGATAACTGAAACTATCAGTGGCACTGCGACCGCCACCGTGCTGATAGCTAAAGCCACCTGCTGAATCGAGAGCCACTTCGCCCTGCGTCGACGAATTGAGCAGCGCGATGGTCAGGCCAGCGCCATCACCATCAATATCGTTAGTTAGTAAACCCGGTGCAGCGACCGTCAGCGAGCCTCCGCGTTCGACCTCGTAGCTATCCGCTGCCGCCACCGGCAAGCCGTTTTCTGCTTCATTGCTTTGCGACAAAGCGGCTTCATCAAACCGCACCAACGGAACGCCACGATAAGCGTCAATATTGTTATTCCGGAAACGCAGGATTTCCGATTCAACGTCGACGTTATTCGGCAACGCCACACCAGCCACCAGCACCGGTTCAGCAAAGTGCAGTCCATCGATGCGACCGTCACCGAGATCACTGCGCAGCGCCCGAAAATGCTCTCCATCAGGCGCGCCAAAACCGCCGTCAGTGGCGATTTTGTTTAATACCTGAGCTAACGCCCCTAACAACATGCCGTATTGCTTTTCGACGACACTAGCGGTTGCCGCTGGCGCGACGGGATCTGCCGGTTGCACCGTAAAAATGTCAAAACCGATGGCATCCATCGCTGCCAAGCGGTTCACTTCAAGCAAAGTGGCAAACTGTGGTCGCAGCCGCGCGCTGCTCAAGCCGGTATCACCTGATTCAATTCGGGCTTTATCACTAACGAGCTGCGTAACCAAAGTGAGCACCAGCTCGCTCACGTCATCCGGAAACGCCACATCAAAACCGCTTTCGGTATCCAACTCAATACGGCGACGTTGCTCGCCTTGCGCCGGATCAGCTTCGTCGAAATAGAAGCCACCGGCGGTAGAAACCCGAACAATGCCAACCTCACCAGGAAGCTCAACCGAGAAGCGACCGTCCTGGTCGGTCTGACCGGCCGCTAGCGATGTACCCAGTAAGGAGCCATCATCGTTAATCAGCTGCACTGTCACATCTGCTAGCTGTAACGCCGCTTTAGTAATCTGGCCATCAAATTGACGGCTATCGCTGCTGCTGGCGACATTCGCCGAACTGCCGCTTCCGCCGCCACAGGCAGTAACAGCCGCCAGCAGAACAACACTGACCAGGCTGCGGCAAAGCGAATTTGTAATAACTTGCATTGTGTAAAGCTCCCATAGCCAGGCAAATTTATGCATGGCAGTCCGCCAGTCCCATCCTGGCTTGTTGTTCCGGGTTGACCCCGGTCAGTGGTGACAATATCGCCAGCAAATTTGGGTCGCTAACGGGCTGAACATTTAATCTAAAGGCTATGCTTATTCTTTAACGACTGCGTAACCACCCACCCGACTATCATGACGGCTACAGCTGAGAATTACCAAAGGTGGCGGTGCCCGGCGCAGGCCAATTCGACTCGATAATATCCGACCGGCTGATTACAGCTATACCGTCACAAACCTTATACGACACCAGTATGCAGAAAGGGAGTAAGCGGTTGACGCCGAAGCAGCAAAATTTAACAGTAGCTATGACAGAGACTATCGCCGTGCAGCGTACCGCCGAACATTACTATTAACCGAAGGAATCAGTTCGTCCCGACGAGCACGCTATAGTACCGCGCATTGCGGCGGCTGGTGGTGCCGTACGTCACGAAAGCGGGATATTTGGGCCAATATTGATAAAAAGCACTGTGTCGAACCTACTCTCTGCCCCTGCAACGAACGCTCGCTGCCGTACCAACATTGGCTAACAGTTAGTAGCTGGCAGAACCCCTGTAGCGGGGCTCTGTAACAGTCAGTGCGCTCTTACTGAAAGAAAATCTCGTATTCGATATCAAATTCAACCGCATTATTGTCAATGGTGACACGCAAATCTGCCGTGCCGTTCTGTGCGGTAGAGCTATTCTCCATACCAATACGGAAACCACCCAGCCCATCCTCACTAGCAATGACGCTGGCATTACCAGCCGGATCAATGCGTGTAGCACTAACTAGTCCGACCTCAGTCAGCGTGGTATCGATTATGCGCACGGTCACCAGATGGCCTGGTTCTAACGGCACCAAATCGCCAAAGATATCGCGCCGCCCTAGCTTGAACTCAAGGCTAGCATCGCCACCGGCAGGGACAAACACGAAAGGATTCACCACCTCTATCGCCGTCGGTAGCACAGTTGGGCCAAGCTGATGGAAACCCTGATCGACAACTCCCTGATCGGCAGCACCATCAAACCTGCTACTTAAGCCCTCCACGGCAGAACCCACCGCTTGCTCACTACCAGCATTAACACTAGGGCTGCGGGTATTCAGGCGGAAATCACCTTCAAAAATTGGTGCTAGTCCGAACGAACCCGGCCCCACGTCACCAGCAGAGATGCCTTGGATATTATTGAAACCGGATAATCTATAGTCGCGACTATCATCGGCTAACTGATCAATCGCGACCATACGGCCCTGAGTATTCTCATTAAAATAGAGAATATTGTCGAGCAGCGTAGGAATCGGCGGCGGCTCACTCAAACCCGGATTCATCAGGTGAGCGATGCCACTGCCACCTGTCTGTGCCTGGTTGAACACAAAGGTTGAGTTACGGACACCCAAGCTGCCGTTATTTGCCTGTGCCTGATACTTAATGCCGCCACCAGAAGCCGTATCAAATGGCGTTGAATTACCCAGAAACACGCTATTTATCACGTTAAGGTTACTGTCGATGGTGCCAATACCGCCACCGCCATCAACGGACAAGGCGACGTTGTGCAGCAATCTGACGTTAGTGAGGTTAACACCGTCAGCGCCCTCAAGACGCAAGCCGCCACCGCTTTCGCCAAAGTTAATGTTGCTGGCCAGCACCGTATCAGTGATATCGAGATCCACATCGAACCCGGCAACAACGCCGGCACCGCCGATGTCAGGCTCGCGTGACCGCAAACCGTTTTCTGCAATACGTGAACCATTAATAATCAGGTTACCCACGGACATTCGCACACCGTGGCTGACGTTATCGACCACCTCAACCTCTGTCAGCGTTAACGTCGAGGTGCCGCCAGCACCTACAGCCTCAATACCACCAGCGGAGAACCCGGCTGGCTCCTCAAAGGGAAAGCCACCAGCAAACCGAATGTTACGCACCTGAATGTTGGTACCCACTTGCAAGCTCATCGCCGGGCTATCGAAGCCGCCACCACTGAACTCTGTTGCTACGCCTTGCGGTAACCAAATCCCGTCGCCGACCGAGCCGACAAAAACGATATTGCTGAATGGCGTTCTGGAGTCCAACAGTAATGCCTCAAAAAAGTTCTGATCGTAGAGCACAAAGGTGGGATCCGAAGCCGAAGCACCATCACGCAACACGGCTACCAACTCGGCATTACTACCCAATGGTGATGCCCAGCTTGAACCATCCCCACCAGTGGACGGCGACATATGGAATACCACTCTATTGAGGGCATTGGGATCACTGCCTGCCGCTACTTCAACGCCGTCGCCGACGTCGTCTTTGTCGCTATCACCGACCGTCGGATCAGTCCTATGAATATCGATCTCATCAGCGTCGCTCAAACCGTCAAAATCACTATCGGCCAGGAATGGATTGGTGCCTATGCGACCCTCATCGGCGTCAGACAGACCATCGCCATCAGAATCGAAGTTGCGAGCGACAAACAATGGATTGTCACGGCTGAATACATCGCGCACGCCATTGGCATCCTCAGGCACCAGGTTACGAGCGTCGGATGCCAGCACTACCAGCGCGGCATCGCGGGATAGTGATGGTGCCAGACTGTCGCCATCGGCAATTTCATTGCCACTGGTATGCAGCCGCTCGATGTCGCCCAGATCATTGCCCTCGGAGGCCGGTACCGAAACCTGCTTAATGAAAATATCGACTGCACGATTATCATTTTGCTGCGGCGCATTGCTACCAAGGCTGGCAAACGCCAACGTATTCGGCCCCAGCGCCAGCCGGTCACCACTATTAACTTCGAGGCGAATATTACCGGTCGGGGTAACATTCAGGCGTGAGACCAGACTATTGTCACGGTTCTTGAGATAGACATTCGGCGTACCCGGTCCCGGCAGCGACAACTGTGCCAGGTTCGAGGCTTCGGAGATAAACGCAACCAACTGACCGTTTAACGATATTTCAGCCGAGCTACTATCGCCGTTCGCCGGCGCATTACCTTGGGAACCACTGGCGGCGCTAATGCGTTCAATGGCACCAGTTTCAATGTCCTTGACGTAAATATGGGCAAAACCGCCCGTAGCCCGGGCGTCAAAGTTCGTTGCATCCGAAACAAAGGCCACAAAATCGCCGTTGGCCGACAGCGACGGCTGCATGCTGGTCGATCCGCGCTGTGCCGACGTACCATCTTCGGTGGTATTTACCTGCCCAATCTGACCGGTAGTGGGGAACCAGATATAGACATGATTGGTACCGGCCTCGCCCGGGAAATTGGTAGCAGTACCGTCAAACACCACACGCTGACCATCGGCGGCAATCCGTGGATTACCCATCTGACCATTAGCCGGGTTCACGCCGTCGTTAGTATTCGCCGAGACGATGCGCATGGTTCGCAGCTGGCGATCGTAGCGATAAACCTGTGTACTGCCACCGGGTATCGTCACGCCGCTGATCAGGTTAGTGGCCTGCGAGCCAAATACCACATAGCGACCATTATGGCTCAGGTGCGGATCGAAGCTAGGAGCATCGGCAACACCGGCACTGTCGGTCACCGAAATTTGCTCAATCTGCCGATTAGTCAGGTTCTTAACGTAAACCTGCCCGCCGGCCCGACCCGGATCGCCGAATTCTGGCGAATCCGAAACGAAGGCAACAAAATTACCATTGCCCGACACCTGCGGCTGACTGCTAGGCGAACGGCCTTCAGGTTCGCCTCCGGTAACCGGTGAACCGCTGCTCTCGCGCCTGAAGTCCGGCGCGGCGATATTAACCAGAACCACCAAGCTGAATGGCACTGTACCGCCGTCACCGTCCTCCAGTTGCATGGACACATTCTCACTTTCAGTCGTTGCCGGCGACTGGGTGTGCTGGAAACCGACGATGCCGGCATCAAGGTCCGCCTGGGTAAAGGCGCCAACAGCCGAACCCGACACCAGGAATCGGCCGGTGACGATGGTGGTCGAGATAATTCGGTAGGTCAGACCCGCCGGATCGGTGGTTTCTACATCATCAGCGTTCAGCGCCGGGGTAACCGATACCGTAGCGCCATCATCAACGGTGAGTGCAACGTTGCGCAGCAGGCGCGGCTGATCGTTGACGGGGGTAATGGTCAACATCATCGTTCCAGAGTCAGTAAGGTCTCCATCCGTCACTTCAAGCACAAAACTATCACTGGTCGTCTCACTGCCATCATGGTCATAACTAATACGACCGTCGATGACCTCTTGCTGGGTAAATGTGTCACCGCTGAAGATCGGCGAATCACCACCACGGCGAATCAGACCATTGCCTGGCTGGCTGATCAGTGTGAATAGCAAAGTAGCATCGCTATTTTCGGGATCGGTGGCACTGATTACCGTCGAACCCAATACCTGCTCTGCACCCTCAGCAACCGTGGCAGAGCCGGTGGTGATAACGGGCGGATCATTGATCGGGTTGACGGAAACCTGCAGTACATCTGAGGCAAAATTGCCGCCGCCATCGGTTACGCCCAATTCGATAAAGGATGCTGAGTCTTCGCCACCGAAGTGCACATAGCTAACGCGCGAGGCATTGATATCAGCCTGAGTAAAGCCGCCCTCTGTCGCGACGTTATTGAGGCGGAATTCACCAAACGGCGCGTTCTCGATAATGTCGAAGGTCAGGTTTTCTGGCGTGGTATCGATGTCGTTAGCCATAACATTGGCTGGCGCGACCACTACCGAGCCGCCTTCGTCGACGGACAGCGTATTCAGCACTAAGGTCGGGATTTCATCATCGACCGGCGTAACCGCGATATCCACTGTGCCGGTATCACTGAACTCGCCGTCGCTGACCGATACCGAGAAGCTATCGGTGGCACCTTCGTTACCATTGTGCGCATAACTAATAAAGCCATTATCAACCGACGCCTGCGTAAACATACTGCCCACCCCGAGGGTAACAGGTGAGAAAGTATTGTCGAATAGAGTGCCCAGCGCAGGCGTTGCGGTAAGCGTGTACGCGCGTTGATCCGTTGGTGTGTCCGGATCAACTGTTCTTAGCTGAGCATTGCCCACCGCTGCACCCTCGCCTTCTACGACTGATAACGTGCCTGCTGTAAGTGTAATGGGATCATTGACACCGGTAACCGTTACCGTCACCGACGCAGTCGACTCGCCGCCGTTACCATCGGCAATAGTGTAGGTAAATACCACACCGCGGCTCTGTCCGGGGGCCAGCAGGCTGTAACTCTGTGACGGCGTGAAAGTGAAATCGCCATTGGCTCTGACATGCAGGCCCGAACC
>CAJQNE010000167.1 GCA_905479545.1 uncultured Gammaproteobacteria bacterium
TGCGGCATTCGCCGTGAAGGCCTGCTCATTACACTCTGCAGCACTGGCAAAACCTGCGACCTCATAGGCCTGTAGGTTTTGCCGCATTAGTGGCACATGGGTTCGACAAATTTCTGCCAACAACGGCTTTAAACCACTATGCAACTCAAAACGCGCATAGCCTTCCGCTGGCGCAGCGCCATGGCGAAGCCGCTGCAGCCATTCGTGAGTTTTTGGCGCGTGCTCACCGATTAGCCGCTCGGCGGCGGGGTCATCCATATTGCCGGAAAGTTGACCGAATAAAGCCGCGTCCGCCAAGGACAGTCGATGTCCGAATAGAAAATCGCGCTCTGCAAAAACCGGTTCCACAGAAGCTAATAAACGTAGAAACGCGTTATCTAGTAATTCATGAGTCGCCGGAAAACCAGCCAAGCTTGGTGGCCGCAAGTTATCAGGTAAATCGTCATAAGCCGAACCCTCCGGCGCGACGCTAAACAAGTAAGGCAAACGCCGAACCTGCCGCGCAGCGAAATACCGACCGTAAGCGCGCCGCGCCATAGGCAACAGCACTAACGATTGCCACTCCTCACCCAGTCGCGCACCCGCATTGTTGTCGAGCGCAGCGGTTACCCAACGATTGTGATGCATCATATATAAACCGAATTCATCGGCGTAATCATCGATCAGTCGAATAATAAAATCAGCTGCCGGATCATCGTCTGGCGTCAGCGCGGGAAACTGCTCAGCGCGGGGTGAGTGAAGCGCTAACCACTCCGCCATTGCGGTCGAATCATAAATATTATGTGGCGGCTGCGGAAACCGGCCTGCGCCCGCGGTGGCAAATAAAAACGGCAATAATGGTAGTTCATCGTTGGCAGTCATCGGCGGCCAATGCAGCGGCAGCTTGCCCGCCCGCACCGCGCTGTGCCGACGCGCTGCCCGCAGCGTTTCACTAAATGACGACTCCATCGGCACACGCTGATAGCGCAAGCCCGCGTAGCGCAGCATCAGTGCGGCTTTGAGGCAAAACGGCGATAACTCGGATTCGAACAGCTGCCAGCCAGCAACAGATTTAACTTGATTAGGCATGGCGATAATTTAGCGAGCGCTTGCTCGGTACACAAGCCTTGGCGATACTGCTGTTATGACAGCACCGAATGAACCACCAACCAAACCGCCGAAAATGTCGCAAGCCGAGTTCCTCAGAAGGCTCGGCGATGGCTTTAATGAAGTGATTCCGCACAATGTCGACATCGGCATGAAGACAGAGTCGATTGTCGCTGGCGATGTGACGGTGCGGCTACCCTACCAGGAGCACTGGCTCGCCGACCCGCAACACGGCCTGATTCATACCGGCCTGCTAACCTCCATCGCCGACTCTGCCAGCGGTCTCGCAGTGTTTTCCGCCATCGGCGGCGGCGAGCGCATAGCGACACTGGATTTACGCCTCGACTACCTGCGCGCAGCCCTTGCTCCGCACGATCTTTATTGCCGCGCTCAGGTTATTCGCCAAACCAGACGCATCGTATTCGTTACCGCCCATGTTTTTCAGCGGATATCCAGTCAAGCCGGTGAGAACGACGTCCGGGTCGCCATAGCACAAGGCTCATTTATGCGCACGGGAAAACGCAAAGCTGGCTGGGAAAAGAAGGCAACACAAGCATCCGGAGCCAGCGCATGAGTACGGTCGCCGATAAACTCAATACCTCCCGCGAGCAGCAGAATTGCAGCACGCTGATCGACTATATTCCTTACGCAAAATATCTCGGCATAACGGCTGAAAAACAGGATAGCGGCTACCGCTTCTGCCTACCGTTTGCCGATAAGCTTGTCGGCAACGCCGCACTACCAGCACTGCACGGCGGAGTAGTCGCAGGCTTTGCCGAAACCGCCGCCTTATTAGCGGTGTTAATGCGCGAAGGCACCCAGCACCGCATTCCGAAATCAGTCGATTTTTCAGTCGACTATGTGCGCTCCGCCGGTGCGCATCCCACCTACGCTGATTGCACTGTCGTCCGCCAGGGTCTCAGCGTCGCGCTGGTGCAGGTTAACTGCTGGCAGAAAAAACCCGAACGTGTGGTGGCCGCGGCGAGAGTGCACTTTTTATTGGATGATTCATTTTTAGCGCCGGAGAGTCCCGAGTTTCCTTAGGTGGCTGACGACAGCGGACGATGCAGGCTGCTCGCAAATATTCTCGTGTGGGTGCGAATTCAGAAGGTGTCGGCAAACTAAAAAACAATCAGTCATTGCGAGCGTAGCGCGGCAATCTCACTACCTTTGAGCTTAGGGATTGCCGCGCTACGCTCGCAACGACGCTGTTTAACAATACCCTCCGAATTCGCGGCTACATCGCAATGCTACAATCCTCGCCAAGCCCTCAAACCCCAACCCCAATGCAATACATCGTTGCCGCCCTCTACCGCTTTGTATCTTTGCCCGACTACGCCGAGCTGCGTGAGCCGCTGTTAGTCCGCTGCGCGACGTTAAAAATTACCGGCACTTTCCTGCTCGCAACTGAGGGCATTAATGGCACCGTCGCGGGTTCGCGTGAATCGATCAACGCATTGATAAAATGGTTTGATAAAGACCCACGTTTTGCCGGGCTCGACGTCAAAGAGTCACTGAGCAATGACAATCCATTCCAGCGGATGAAGGTTAAGCTCAAAGAAGAAATCGTAACCTTGGCAGTGCCCGGTGTGGACCCGACTAAAACCGTCGGCCACTACGCCACGTCAGAGGAATGGAACGCTCTACTGGAAGACCCCGAAGTACTGGTTATCGATACCCGCAATGACTATGAAGTCGAAATCGGCAGCTTCAAAAACGCGGTCAATCCCAACACCCGGGTATTCAGCGAATTTCCTGAATACGTCGATGGGCTAAATCCCGGCGAACACAAAAAAGTCGCGATGTTTTGCACCGGCGGCATTCGCTGCGAAAAAGCCACCAGCTATATGCTCAAACAAGGTTTTAGCGATGTCTATCACTTGCAGGGCGGAATTCTTAAATACCTGGAAGACCGTCGCGAAAAACCAGAAGCCCCGAACCTCTGGCAAGGCGAATGCTTTGTATTCGACGACCGCGTGACGGTTGACGCAAAGCTTAAACCCGGCAACAGCTCGATGTGTGACGGCTGCGGCCGACCAATAACACCAGAGCAGCGCCAACAGCCAGGTTACGAGATGGGTATTAGCTGCCCGCGTTGTATTGCCGACTTAACGCCAGATAAACGCGACCGGCTTGAAGAAAAACGTAAGCAGTTAAGACTGACTGCAGAACGGGCTGGAAAATAACAATCCGGACCCGCGCCGAACAGGCATTACTCCGGCCTGAATTGTGAGTAAGTAGTCGCGTCATTTGCGGCTAATCGATCACGCCAATTGACTAAATCCTCAAACCCTTCCGCCAACTCTGGATTATTCCAGCAACGCTGCGTCGCCGGCCCAAGTGGCGGTTCCGTGCGAGCTATCGGCGCAACAACTTCCAACACAACCGCCATAGCCATATCGGCATAGCTAAAACTACCCAATAAATAATCACAGTTGGATTGGGCCAAGCCCTCCCAGGTTTTTAGCAGTGCCTGACGCGCCGCGTCCGGCTTTACTAAATGGGCATATTTATGGTCTAACCGCTGCGCGGCATCACGGGCGACAAAACGCATTGGGCGACGCAACACTGCAGGTACGAAAGCCGGAAGCGCTTCCTCCAGCGCTTGGTTATTACTAAGCACGCTGCGGACAACGCCGGTCCGGCCTGCTGCAAGTGCCGCTTCACTCAAGTGGTTCCAAGGAGCGATTGCATCCATGTCACCCAAGCGCCCATCAGCTGCTGTTTCACTGGCGTACCGTGCAATCTCCCATGAGCCGCGAAAAACTTTGCCACCAGCGAACATCACCGGAACGGATACCGGGCCCGTCAACTGCCGCATACGCCAACGCAATCCGGGTTCTCTCAAGGTTGGGGTGTATTCCTTATAGCCATAAGCCAGCCCGCAATGCTCAAGCGCCCAGCGGGCTTTTTTAGTCCAAGGGGAAAACGATTCTCCGATTAGGAGTAACTTCTTTTGAGGTTTCATTAGTATTGAGAACTCCGCTCACGATAGTCTGGCCAGACTACCAAACCTCTACCGCTACAATCACTTTTCACAGCCTGACGCTTTGCTTCATGGGCACGATTGCAGTTAAGGTGCAGGCGCAGCGGAAAGAGTGTCTCACTGCATGTATACGTTAGGCACCGAAGCGAAAAAGACCGAAGGACTTACGCCAAAACGCGCAGATAGCTTTGAAATATGTTCTCTGGTCAACGACCGCTTACCCGAAAGAATCATAGAAACTAATGATTTAGAGCCAATTTCATTCTTTAGGTCACCGCTCGCCAGTGAATACTGATCTACGAGCAAGCGCAAAGCCGATACTGCGGGGTCAACGCCTTCGGCTGATTCATGAAACTGTTGCAGTTCAGTTTGACTGGACTCATACGTTTCAATGGCTTGAGCTAATAAACCAATGAGTTCGTTCAGTGGCTCATTCTCTGAATCCTCTGCCACATCAAAAAGCTGTTCGACCAACTCCAGAGTTTTCTGGTAATCAACTTCGGATTTGATATGAATATAGCGATCAGCTTGGCGAGAAAACTCCAGAAAAGGATCGGTTAGTGCCTTTATATCTATTGCAAGCATGGTTTCAGCCCTCTTTTCGGTACTTCTTACACAGTTTGTCGTATTCGGCGTGAGAGACGATATGCTTCACGTATATTCTTTGACTCTGAAACAGTATTGCAGCCATTAAGCGAAGGTTGTTGCCCCCGATATCAATAACCCACCACTTATCCTTGTACTTAAAGTTATCCAGTGATGGAAACGCCGCCCGCAAGTGCTCCGGAGAAATGAACTGTCCCCGGCTAAGTACGTTATAAGCATCCAGGATGGCATCCCGTTCATTCGGGTGCTTTATAGCCGCCTCTGCGAATGGGCGTTTTGAGATGACGTGCACATACGCTCCGACCGTTCACAATATGTGAATATAGTACACGACCCTTAGGCTGTTCACAATTTGTGAATTCGTGTACCTATTGAGCGTGGAGTTACTGCTCTGGTGAAGCTTCGATTCCACATACCAAACCTGCCAAAACCTTCTCTGCCGTTGGGTAGTCCTTCAACCCACCAGAAACCCAGCATTTTCTTCTTTCATTTCTAAAGTCATCCCAGACAAATTGCTTTTTCTTTATGTCAAATACGGTCGCCGAAGTAACGCTTGCTGGTGGGCTACTTAGAGTCACAACACTTCTTGCCAACGTCGATGAAACTAAGAAATTGTCAATAACCAATAGCTTGTCAAACCTCTCCAGCTCAGGAATATCCGCAACGATATTGTCATCACTTGGCAAATACCCTTTTTGCTTACATTTGTATAAATATGCACCACTGCGACCATGACTTGCATAACGCCCTAGCCTTTCATCCTTGTACTGCCAATACTGACACTCGAGACGCATCACTCCATCACGAAGCCGCTGGTAGCCTTCATCTATGCTACCAACCGGATGTGGAGCATCTCTCATAGCTGCGATCACGTCGCCGCTTTTCTTGTCTTTCAAGTTAAGGTCATCGTAGCCACCAGGAAAGGTACAAACGAAAGGCAAGGGCAAGATTTCATGTCTGATTCCTTTTTCGTTTAATACCTGTGACACAGCATCGGAAATCAACCGAATATCTTCGAGAGCATCTGCCTTGGAAAAATAGTTATCCGCAAACGCCATAGTCGACCAGTAACGACACGCATCAACAATCACGGCCACCCGATCATTCTTCAGGTTAATTTCAGTGTCAGCAGAAGTCGGCACCATGGCTTTGTCCAGCGCAGCACATCCTCCAAGTAGGAACACCATCCCTATATAAGGTAAAAGTATCGCGTAATTAAACATTGCTTAAACGTCCGGTGAAGTTTCGATTCCACATAACAATCCTGCCAAAACCTTCTCTACTACTGGGTAATCGTTCAAGCCATTAGACACCCAGCACTTATCCCTTCTATTCCGAAAATCATCCCAGACGAATTGACCCTTTTTCAGGTCAAAGATAGTTGCCGAAATGGAATCTTTAGGAGGGCCGCTATTTAACACAAGAACACTACCAAGAACTGTAGAAGAAACCCGAAAAACATTTAAAATCAATAATTTATTATACTTTTCGGCGTCAATTAATTGCTGCTTAAACTGCCCACCTTCCAGCAAGCCATTTTTTCTACAGTTATACCAATTCGCATGATCGCTCTTGGAAATAGCCCGAGACCCGAGCCTTTGCCTTTTGTAGTCCCAGTACTGACACCCTAACCGGATATAATTATTTCGCTGCTGGACGGACGATTCCTGTGACCCAATAACTACCGGAAGCGGAGCATCATCGATCACTCCAATTACATCCCCGCCAGAACGCTGTCTTATATCCTGGCCTGTATAGGCGCCCCTAAAAGCACAAAAGAAAGGCAGTGGTACAACTTCGTGGTCAATGCCTTTCTCATCAAGAGCTTCTGAAACACCGCTGGAAATCAAGTGGATATCAGCAAGTGCGTCCTCTTTTGAGAAGTAGGTTTCCAAAGCGGCCGACCAGTAATGGCACGCATCAACAATCACGGCCACCCGGTCATTCTTAAGGTTAATTGCCGTATCAGCGGAATTTGGCACCATAGCTCTGTCCAGTGCAGCACATCCACCGAGGAGAAGAACCGCGTTGGCATAAGTAAAAAGTTTTACGGAAATATGCATCGCTTGAACCTCGCATGAAGACTCGACTCGAGAAAACCATACGAATCAATGAATTTCTACAGTGCTCGTTTTGTATTGACTAACCAAAAATAACTGTTGTGAAGCGTGCCGCAGCAAACCTTACAACGCTGGCATAATCACCTGATCAGCATCATTATGAATCGGCAACTCCACCGTACCAGAAATGTTGTAAGCATTAGTCGCATACTCAGTAGTAGCGCCCGGCACTTCCTGAAATTGGCCGTGGCGTTGGTATAGCAGCAAACCTACTACATCGCCTGCCAGTAGCTTATCGCCCACCATTGGCATGGTGATATCGGTGTATTCAACTGCGGCATCGGTAATGCTGTTTGAACGGCGGATGGCGGTGACTTGCTCGTCGACTTCGATTAACGTGCTGCCGCGTTGGATGCCTACGGCAATAAAGGCCGTTACATCGGTGGGCGCAGCTGTTGGAGCTTCTACTTTCAGAGTGGCCAAAATGGGCACCCCAGCCAGGTAGCCGTCACTCATCATCGTGGCCAATGGCAGGAACTGGCGCGGTGAGCCGATGATGTCAGTATTGGTGGCCGAGGTTGGGTTAACAGCTACTGGCATAGCAGCTGGGGCAATTTCGTAAGCGCCGAGTGAATTGCCTACCGGCACAGAGGCTAGCGTTACGCCGTCGTCGCTATCCAATGCAATACAGACTTCGGGAATAGTAATTTCCGGCTGACCGCATTGACTGAACGGGCTGGTGGTTGAGGCGTCGCATTTCAGCTTTTCGTCCATCCAGCTAATCATGCCGCTGAACATTTCGACCGGGCCGCAGTCGTTGTCACCTTGAATTTGGATGCTGCCGCCATTGACGTTGTTGTTCGCCAGTTCAAAGGTGGTGAGCATGTGGCCGCCGTCGGTGGTGGTCAGGCGTACGTCGCCGCTGTTGTAAGTCGAATCGCTAAAAAACTGATAGTTATCGAAGGCTTCAATGCCGTCAAACACCATGTCGCGCATGCCCTGTACCAGCCATACGTCTACATCCATCGCAGGCCGGTCTGTCCGTAGATCAAGATTAGCCATGCCGTTTTTGGCGAATAGCGCTCGCTGATTCGGATTGCCAGCGGGTGGGGAATCTAAATCGCTACCGGATTCAGCACCACCTACCAGTACGCCGGCACAGGCTTGGGTAATAACCGGATCGAGCGTTGCGCCCGGCTGGCCACTTTCACGAGTGGCGGTATTCGCCAGGGCACATAAACCGGTGACATAACCGCGTTTCACAACTTCATTGGTCACCAGCGCACCGTGGAAACGACCCACGGAGCCGTCTACCATCGTTTCGCCATCGAGCTCATTTACCGGGTCAGCCAGGCTGTTCCAGGTGGCGACCGGCATAATCGCATCGAGGCGATCATCAAATTGCGCCAGCATCATTTGGTAGGCGCCGCCGTAGCTACCGCCAATGGCGCCGACCACCATATCGCCGTCAGAGGTATCGACCGGTAAGTTCATCGCTGCCCAGTCCAGAATAGCTATTGCGTCGACCGCTTCAAAACAGGGATCAATCACTGCCGCCTGGCCTTCGCTGCCACCCCAACCGCGCTGATCGTAGCTGATTACTAAATAGCCGCGATCCACCATCGTTGGAATCATTTCGGCCAGCCCTATAAAGGTGTTATCGCCGGTTTCGGGCATTGCAGCGGTGTTATCGACTGCACGTGAGCCGCCCCAGCCGTGACTATGCAATAGCAGCGGCATGGTTTCGCCTTCGTTATGCGGCGGAATAAATACGGTCGCGGCGATATTGGTTGAATCGCCGCCTGTCGAACCCGTGTAATCACAGTCGCCCACGCCATTTTCGCCCGTTACCGGTGCGGATGTGCCCCGCTGCTGTGGTGCAGGCGAGTTTATGGTCGCGTTACAAAAGCGCTCAATCTCTGAGGTTCCACAGAAAGCGTCTGCCGCCTGAGTAACCGGTTCGCCGGTTCCGGTAGAAACCTGAGGAGTATTGAGGCTCGCCGGACTTTGGCCACCTCCACCGCAAGCGGTGACCAACAGCAATACAGAAGTGCAGGCCAAAGCGGCTCGCAACGTAGTAGGGATAAACATGGTGCTCTCCTCCGTTGCCACTTACTTATAGGGTCGGCAACAGTAAATTTAATAGTTCTTATATGCGCAGTTGATTTAACGCAAGCGCATGTTATCAGATGTATCAAATTGGCAGAGCTTGATTGAGCGCACTTCAACTAAACTTTTTTCGGCACGCCCAACTGAGTAGTTAGTAAAACCAGTTAAGTTTTATCCCGCGTTTAAGCAATCACTGCCAAAGCTGTGCCTCTTACGCCAAATTAGCGGGCCGTGGTTAGCCGGAAAACCGGCAAAAATCCCGAGACAAAAAAGCGGAAAAAACGGTTGATTTTCCAGAAACGCCTTTACGCTGCGATTTGCAGACCTGCGTCGCACCGCCCCGCACACAACGCCTCATATGTCACCCGATTTAAGCTACTTTTTGGCACCTGAAGGCAAAAACAACAGAAAATCTATGCACCGATTTACCAATATTGCAATTCGATGACAGTAAAATGACAGCAAGCACCGCTAAGTCATTGTTTTTATAAAAAACAATCGTAAGCCATTGATTTTTATGCGATCTAAAATATGACCAAAAAATGACCATTTTAAGACAAAGGGCCGTGGCACGCGGTTTCGAACCCGGCAAACGAAGTTGCTAACAGGGTTATCCACAGGCTGTGTGGAAAATATTTCCGGTGTAACTAATAATCCGCATGCCGGGCTATTAACTACTTGAAACAGGCACTGATTTCGGGGAACTTACCGACAAATTTGTAACTAATGTCACTAGTCGTTACTGCTGCCCACGCAAACAGCAATCTGCGTTACAGTGGCACCGCGTTTAAGCGCGGTTAACCCGCCCAAAATTTAGCTCCAACGAGAAAAGGACCCGCGATGTCGTCGCTGTTCAATCAATTTCAGTCGCTGCAAAAAGCGATAAACCACAAAGTAGTCGGCCAACCCTTATTGGTCGAGCGCCTGCTTATTGGTGTATTGGCCGATGGCCACTTATTAGTAGAAGGCGCTCCCGGCTTAGCAAAAACCCGGGTAATTAAGGCGCTGGCCGATGGCATTGAAGGCGACTTT
>CAJQNE010000168.1 GCA_905479545.1 uncultured Gammaproteobacteria bacterium
GATCAGGATGCTGACGGAAATAGCGATGTGGGCATTAATGGTATAGATGACAATCCGTTATTCGATACCGGACTTCGGCTTAACGTCGGAGTGCCTCAATTCGATATTCCGGGGAGTCCTAACATTGATGCCGGTAGCACAGCTGTAGCGGGCAGCGCGGTTGAAGAGCAAAGCACCACGGTCGATAACTTTGCGGATGTTGGAACCGTCGATATAGGCGCCCACTTCCGTAGCAGCCCGGTTGAAGTGAACAGTTTCGAGGCGACTGAGATGACAATTACCTCTGGTGAGAATGGCGAAGCGCGGCTTGAGTTCACACTGAGTAATTTGGATTTTCGTGGTGAACGTAAGCCACTGGGTGGTGAACGAATTATCGGCGTGAGGCTAATTACGGGCCAATCCACTCTGTCTGAGCCGACTATTTTCGGCCTTACCGACATCATTCCATTCCCGAACGCGCCGGAATTTGTATTAGCCGCCGGCTTTGGTAATGGCCGCTACTATGTGCGGCTTACCAACGGCGCTATAGAGCAGGGAAGTGCTGTTTTAGAAATTGAAACTGACAGCGGTGATGTGTTTACGCACACGTACAGCGTCGATTTTGTATCGTTCTGACTTTGGTGAGGGCGATGCTAGTGGGTTGCAGCGGTCAGCAGGTTAACTACGCTGTGCCGTTGTAGCTGTGATCTCGGTGCTGGTTATTCGGCACCGAGAGCTGTTGAGTGCCTGGGTGTGCATTAGCGCACTCAGTATGACGGGCAAAATTCTTGGCGCGTGGCGAGAGGGGGGAGCGGGAGCTGGCAATTCAGGGCTTGGATTTAACCATTATTCCAAACCAGTAGTTGTCGATAGTCTTCAACGCTTTTGTCAACCCGTCGACATCCAGTGGTTTTGGAATGAAAGAGGCGGCGCCCAGGTCGTAGCAGCTGAGTACATCCTGATCGCTCCGTGACGAGGACATTACTACTATTGGAATGGCGACAAAGCTCTCATCAGCTTTTATCGCTTTAAGTGCGTCTCTGCCGTCCATGTCGGGCATTTCCAGGTCAAGTAAAATTAAGTCGGGATACGGGTATTTATTTCTATCGGCAAAGTTGCCGGTGCCCCGAAGATATTCCAGAAGTTCCAGGCCACTCGCCACGTAAGCGAGTGGGTTGGCAATGCGCGCTTTGTTAAACGCTACCTCTGCTAACAGACGATCTGCAGGCTCATCTTCTGCCATTAAAATCGTTGCGAGTTTGCTGCCCATTGTTGGTACTCTTTTAGAAATCTTATGAAAATGTTGATCAGTCGGCTGTTATTGCAGGTGGCTATCCTGCCACCTTGCGGGTCTGGATGTGGCGCCATTTGTCGGATTAGAAAGTATCTGAGCAAAGTGAATAAATTTTCAACGAGTTGAGCTTAGTGGTGGTTTTATAGTGGTGACGAAATACGATGTTTCTGATGATTTTTTCATGACGAAGTTATTGTTTGCGTTGCTTGGGTTTAAGGCTTTTTTTGTTCAGTAAGTTAGTAGCTGCTGCACCATCAACGCCTTTAGAAAAGAGAAACCCCTGCCCGTCACTGCTGCCGATGTTTCGTAGAAATGCCCATTGCACTGCAGTTTCAATGCCCTCTGCTACAACTCGCATATCGAGGGTTTCAGCGAGTGTGTAGACGCTTTTCACTACGGCGGCCGCCCGTTGATCGTCTAAGGCTCGTTGCACAAAAGATTTGTCCACCTTCAGGGTGTCAACCGGTAACTTGGTAACGTGTGACAGTGATGAATTACCGGTACCAAAATCGTCCAGAGCCAGATGTACACCTGCTTCTTTTATTTCGTGCATACGCCGCGAGAGGATAGTTGAGCTCCGGGCGATTGCAGTTTCGGTCATTTCCAGCTCAAACATTTCTGTGTTATTACCGAGGTCTTCCATCAATCTTTCCGTGTAGTTTTGCTGATGGATCTCCACCGGCGAGACGTTCAGGCAGAGCTTAAAATCGGCGGGTAATTCACAGTTGCTTTGCCATAATTTTAGCTGAGCGCAAGCGGCGCTCCGAACATATTCACCCAGTGGCATAATTAACCCGCAGTGCTCTGAACGAGAAATAAACTCCGCCGGCGAGATAAGCCCGTGCTCGGGGTGATTCCATCGGATCAGTGCTTCCATCCCGCGGATTTTTCCACTATGAATGTCGATTTGGGGTTGGTAAACCAGTGACAATTGATCGTCCACGTCAAGTGCTTTACGAAGGTCTGCTGCTAATCGCCAATCGCTGGAAGTGGTAACCGTCGGTACGGAAGTAAAACTGCTACCAGCGACGGTGTCGTGGAAACAACTGGCCTGATCACGACCGGATGATTTAGCGTTGTATAAGGCCTGGTCTGCACAATCCAACAAGTTAATGGTGTCACTTTCTGATTGTGGTGAGGCTATAGCAAAACCTACTGAACAGGTCAGCACAATATCGCATTCTTCAAAAGTCATAATTTTTCGCATAGCCTCGACCATTCGGCGGCCTATGTTTTTGGCTTTTCGCTGGTCAACGCCTACCAGTAACGCGGCGAATTCATCGCCGCCGAGCCGGGCCAAAAAGTCGTCGCTTCGAAGCAGTGACTGTAAGCGGTTACAGGCTTCCATAAGTACTTTGTCACCTACTGCGTGACCGAATTGATCGTTGATGTCTTTGAAATAATCAAGATCGATATAGAATATTGCCAATTCAGTTTCATCACTAACAGACTGTTTTTGTGCATGTTTAAGCTGTATGTCAAATGCCCGGCGGTTTAATACTCTGGTCAGAGGATCAGTGTCAGCACTTGCACGTAACATGCCGTGATACCGGTGCCGTGCATTAGCGACGCCTAAATGGCTCAGTAGCATCGGGAAACCCTCGGCGGGATACGGTAGTACCACCACTTCCGCTACGCCTTGACGGTATAAAGACAACAGTGACGGAGCGTTGATTTCTGCATGCACTATGACGACTACGGCGTAGCCGTCAGCCAGACTGCTGGCGATCGCATGATGAAGACGAGGTTTTTCTTCAAAGTGGAGGTGGGTGGCGGGGCAGAAGCTGGCGAAAATCCGAACCAACTGTTTACTGTCAGGTTCGCCGCCAAAAATCGTCGTCTCTACTTCGTTTTCCGTTATTGACGCTAGCTGCTGAAAAGCGGGAACCGAATAAGAAAACTGCTGCTTTAATTGGGTGAACCACGCGCGACTATCGAGCTGTAGCTCGGTAGCTAAGACGCTCTCAGGTAAGTTTGATATAGCAGAGTTAGCTTTCGAGGGCGCGGTTGACATAGCGTGGTCTATCGGCGTTTCCGCTAGCATGATAGAGACTCAGTGACGGTATGTGCGTTCACCAGCGCTCTGACCAATATCTGCGGACTACGATTAATTGAATAAGCAGGTGCTAACTGAAACATCAAAAATTCTTTCCCTGAAGGTGGAGGCACTTACGGGGTTGGGGACTACAAGCTGGATTGGAATATTAGCTGCGTTGTCACTCCATCAATGTTCGGAGCGAGTTAATGTCCGCATATACCGGATAAGCGGTCTGGCAATGCTGCAATTGTAGCGTTATGTAAAGTATCCTTGAGTAGTTTGCGATGAGCGGCGGCGCGCGGTTAAGAATAAACCGAATGGTTATCGGTCTTGTATAGCCAGTAACTTACCTTGCCTGCTCTTTGATTGAGGCTATAGCTATAGTTGAGTGCTAGGCTGACGGGGCGATATCGCAGCGCCGTGTAAAAAATGCTGATAAACAGTTTGCTTCGGTGCGGAGATGAAACTGTTAAACGAGAACTATTAGCTGATAATCGGTCATGGACAGGCGCTAAGCAGAAAACCGCTTGCATTGGCATGCGTGAATGGTAGCGCTAAGGTCTTCGCTCTGAGCGGAGAACTACGAATAAATTTCTATCGGCTTACTGTTTTGTTGTTAGGGTTGAGTGCCACTGGCGGACACGCTGTCCCAGGTCTGCGGCGTCCATACGCGTGAGTGTGCCACCATTGAGTAATAGTTCGCCAGCGACCCATACGTCCCGAACCTGATGGCGGTTGGTTGCATACACTAGTTGTGAAACCGGGTTGTAAACTGGCTGGGTTTCTAGTGTCCCAAGATCAACAGCAATCAGATCAGCTTGTTTACCAACCTCGAGTGAACCGGTCAGCGCTCCTAAACCTAATGCTGTGGCACCGTTAATAGTAGCCATGCGAATGGCTTGCTCTGCCGGAACCACTGTTGCGTCACCGGCTACATTTTTTGCAACAAGTGCGGCAGTCCGCACCTCGCCGAACATATCCAGGTCGTTATTGCTGGCTGCGCCATCGGTACCGATGGCAACATTGATTTCAGCATCGAGTAGCTTGTCGACTGGGCAAAAGCCACTGGCCAATTTCATATTCGATTCGGGGCAATGTAGAACATTAACCTGACGTTCGCTGAGTAGTCCGATTTCGGCGTCGGTTAGCTGTGTCATATGCACCGCTAGGAGCTTATCGTTCAGTAACCCTAATTTGTCGAGTCGGGCGAGTGGCCGAATGCCGTCTTGCTCGACCGCCATAGCCACTTCGCCGGCAGTTTCATGAATATGCATATGCACCCGCAAGCCATGCTCGTCGCTC
>CAJQNE010000169.1 GCA_905479545.1 uncultured Gammaproteobacteria bacterium
TGCATGGCAATTGGGCCTCAGATTTAATTGCAGACAATGCCGCTGCCACGCCCTACCAATCCGGTACGCCACTGGTTAACCCGCGTCAGGGCTCTACCGCAGAAAATGTCGGCGCTGGTTATGGCCGGGCGAGCACCGGCAACACGGCAGTACTGAATAATCGCAGTCAGTCCGTAGGCGTGGAATTTGCGCCTACTAGCCTAGGCCTCGGCGGTGCTGACGAACTAGTCGCCAACGCTAACCCGGCCAGCACAGTGGCGGATCAGGTGGCCGGTGCTCGCGCCATTGAGTTGGCCTCCATTCAGGGCAACAAGAACGTGCAGTTCAAAGAATGGGTCGACCACGGCTACGGCATAGTGCACATGACCGCCGACGAAGCACTGTTTGAATTCTGGTGGCAAGACAAACTCACCGCCGGCTCGCCCGACGTGCTCGGCTTCCAGATGGTCAGCTTTGCCAGTGAAGACACCAGCGCCGTTCCCGCTCCGCAATACGTTAACCAAATTGACGACGTAACCCTGCACGGCCGCACCGTAGCCGCCAGCAACGGCAGCCGTACTAGCGAACCGGCGCCAACGCCGGAGTTCGACCCACGCTGATTATTTTTAAATTATACGGCTATCGTCGCAGCACATTGCGTTGCATCAATAACTTCAGCCCCAGCCATTCAATCTAATTTACTCTAAGCCTATGCCCGATTCTCCTGCCTCAAAACCACTCGACACCATAATTATTGGCGCTGGCTTTGCTGGCTTAGCCGCCGCAAAACAGCTATGTAAACAAGGTCATAATAATGCTGTGGTGCTCGAGGCCCGGGATCGCGTCGGTGGCCGCACGAAACACGGCGAAATCGCCGGTATCGACATTGACCTTGGTGGCATGTGGTTGGGGTCGACTCAAAAACGGCTAGAAGCGCTGGCGAAGGAATACGATGTCGCTACCTACCCGACGTTTTTAGACGGCAAAGCCATCTTTAGTGCGGCCGGAAAAATTCACCATGGCCAACGAGAGAACTTCCGTGGCCTATTTGGCAAGTTTGAACTGTTACGTTACCTGCCCGCCGAACTGCGGCTGCGGGCGCTCATTAGAAGTATCGATTGCGAACAGCCCTGGAATCACAAAAAGGCTAAATTACTGGACGCCATGAGCGTCGAAAGCTGGATTCAGAAAAACCTGGCCAGCGAACGAATAAAACAACTGTACCGGGCTTTATGCTGGTCGTTATTTTGTGCCGAGGCCGACCAGATTTCGATGCTGTTTTTTGTCCACTATGCCAAATCCGGCGAGAACCTGGATGTGCTTGCATCAGCGGACAAGACCGGTGCTCAAAACCTGCTGTTTCACGGTGGAGTCCATCAAATTGCCCGAAAAATGGCTGACGAACTGGGTTCGCGGGTACGTTTGAATGAAGCGGTGTTGTCTATAACCCACAACCAGACAAGCGTTATTGTAGAAACACAACAAAGCAGTTATTCAGCAAAAAATATCATCATTGCCATACCACCGACGTTAGTGCCGACCATCCAATTTGACCCACCGCTGCCGCAAGCAAAAATGGCTCTGCATGAGCGGTTAACGATGGGCTCGGTAATTAAATATTGGATTGCTTACGACAAACCGTTCTGGCGCGAGCAGGGTTTCAACGGCACGATTGCCGGCGATCACTCTCCGGCGCTGCCCTGTTTTGATGTCTCCCCGCCTAACCAGCCACTGGGACTTATTGCCGGTTTCTTTGATGCTGACGATTCGCTTGAGCACGCAGCATCCGGTGCAGCAGCCCGGCAGAAAGTAGTTACCGACCTACTCGCCCAACATTTCGGCGAGGCGGCTCGTAATCCGGTCGACTATGTGGACAACGACTGGACTGCAGAGCAATGGTCGCAAGGCTGTTACGGTGCCTACGCCGCGCCGGGCGTATACGGTCGCTACGGCGAATGGTTGAGAAAGCCCATTGGGCCACTACACTGGGCAGGCACAGAAACTTCAGCGCAGTGGACCGGCTATATCGACGGAGCCATACGCTCCGGTGAACGCGCCGCTGCGGAAGTTATTGAGAAACTATCTTCTTAGATTAGAAGCATGCTCCACGGTTATCGAGACTATAAACCAGACTGTGCACAACCCGTGCTGACGAGCCCCACGTTTACCCGCTTTAACCCGCCTGTAGTTGCAGCTTCGCAGAACTCAGCCAGCAGCCCGCCACTGCTGTTTTACACCAACCCACTGAGCAGCAGCCAGGTACGGCATTATCCCCAACGTTTTGCCGATAATGCTCAGCTCTTTATCGGGCTTAGGCACAGAACCGGCCAGTTCAGCGATGTACTGTTCAAGCAAGCGAATAGCCTCTGCTTTGCCATCAGAAACATGGTGGCTCAGCGCATCAATGAACGTATCGCGGCGAGCAAGAAAGTCGGTTATCAATGGTAGCCGCAGTTGATTGATGGTGGTTTGCTCACCAACTCCCATCGCTTCAATTTCCATCGCATTCATGCGCTGCTCTACCGCGTCATCGGGCACCACCAGCATCGGCTTGCCGAGATATATCGCTTCACCACAGAGTTGATTGCCAGCACTGCTAATTATCGCGTGGCAATGTTTTAAATCATCAAGAAAACCGATTTTTGATAATGGCTTGTAGGTAATGTTGCCGACGATGCGGGCCTTCCGACAGCCAGTGCCATAAAGCATCACCGGCCGACCCAGTTTTTGTAAATTGGCAGCGATTTCAGGCCGCGGCCCAAGCATGTCATCACCTTTGTTCAGATACACCAGTATATGCCCCTTATCACTGGCGGTTTTCTTAGCGGCAATAACATCGTCACGCAATATCGCGCCGACCGAATCAACACCCGGCTGAGGGTTTCGCATCGGGTAAAACGCCGCACAAATGGTGCGCTGCGGCTTGCCCATTAACAATTTATAGCCTTCAACATCACGGCGGCTCATAAACTTATCACGAGCACTTAATAGTGGCTGACCATAAACCATGACGCCGATATGATCGAAGCTAATACGCGGTATACAAAGCTCACGGGCTGCCCGGTGGGTTAGAAATTCAGAATCGGAGATGACCACATCAGCGCCAAACTCAACGATTCGGCGAGTCACCTTCTGCAGCACTTCACCTTTGTTTACCACGTTAAATACTAACGGCAGATTTACTGAAAGCGTTTTGAATAAATCGTATTCACCGCTGCCGTTGTATTGATAACAAATCATCGGAATACGTTCAGTCGGAAACCGGTCTTTCAGAAAGTCGTAGGCATCGCCACCGGCCAACACCAACACTTCATGGTTTGCCATTAACGCCGGTAACACTGCCGCCGCCCGCGTCGCATGGCCGCGACCGAACCCCATTACTCCATACACTATTCGCATTGGTTACTCCCTAGCCATAAAGAACCTTACGGGCCGGGAGTTTTACCTGCTTTGGTGACACTGGTGTTGCGTTGAGATGGCAGCTTGGTTACGACAAACCGTTCTGGCGCGAACAGGGTTTCAACGGCACCATCGCCGGTGATCACTCTCCGGCACTGCCCTGTTTTGATGTCTCGCCGCCTAACCAGCCACTGGGAATTAAATCCGGTTTCTTTGATGCTGACGATTCGCTTGAGCACGCAGCATCCGGTTCAGCAGCCCGGCAGAAAGTAGTTACGGATCTACTTGCCCAACATTTCGGCGAAGCGGCTCACCACCCGACCGACTACGTCGACAATGACTGGACTTCGGAGCAATGGTCGCAAGGCTGCTACGGTACCTACGCCGCACCGGGTATATACGGCCGCTACGACGAATGGTTGAGAAAGCCCATTGGGCCACTGCACTGGGCAGGTACTGAAACATCACCGCAATGGACTGGCTATATCGATGGAGCAATACGCTCAGGTGAACGCGCTGCCGCCGAAATTACCGCAAAACTACCTTTTCAGACTAGAAGCACGGAGAGCCCCCCAGCGTGGACATGCCGATAAGCCGCGATTCACAATAAGTTATTCCAACTCTTTACGAACGAGAACACCGGCCACCCAAACTCTTGACTCCGGCCGCACGGCACAGGACGGAATAATCACCGCTCCCTGACCTGGTGACGTAGTGAATTCACTGGCGACTTTAACGATGCGGCGCTAGTCATTTTCGGAAACCGCAACCTTGTAAAGCTTGCGAAAAGCACGGCCAGAACTGCGAAGGTTTCTCGCAGCCCATTGTCGTTCATAGTCTTTCGGCTGTCGCTCAAGGATAAGGTCGGCCAATTCATTGAAATATTGTTTCGGGCAATCGCGAAACAGACCGTCGACAATCCACTGCTGCTTTTTTTTAAACTCTCGCTCAAACGCTTGTCTACCGTATTTATCAGCGTTTGTTTCAACTGGTTCTGGTGTCGGTGGGTAGCGCAGGTGCTGCAAAGCCCAGTCTGGCTTAAACTCCCAAACAGCCTCTGTGAGCAAGCATTGAAGACTAATGTCCGCTCCAAGTTCGTCAATAAGCCAGCGGCTTTGTTCCAAGTCTAGGCCTGTGGCCAGTTGTTGAATTTCTGAAAAGCCTTCATAGGCCGGATATCCGAAAGAGTCGGGCATGCAGTTCTCCTTTCGGAACGTTGCGACTGCGGCCCGAAAAAGATGCTCAGGCAGTTTGCTTAAGGGCGTTGTTTCATATTCTTGTTTATCGGGGCCGGGGTCTTTAGGTGGCAACGAAAAAGAGGGTCGCTTGTTTTT
Organism: uncultured Gammaproteobacteria bacterium; assembly: GCA_905479545.1. Lineage (GTDB taxonomy): Bacteria > Pseudomonadota > Gammaproteobacteria > CAJQNE01 > CAJQNE01 > CAJQNE01. The sequence goes on from CAJQNE010000169.1 coordinate 4,713, forward strand.
CCAAAAGATAAGCCCGCCGTTGCTCGCAATAGAAATTTGGCCGCTAGATAGGTTCTGCAGTACAAATTCTGTAACCCCGCAGCCCAGTTCATCCAGCTTCTCTATGTAGGCAGCTACGGGCGGCTGAGCTTCCGTTTGCCATTGTTCGCGAAAATCTTTGTGGGCGACAGGCTTGCATGTTAACCACAAACGCTCAGCGACTTTTGCTCTACTTTCGCCCTGTGTTGGCGCATAGGCTTTTTTGATCAGTTCATCTAACTCAAGGCTATTGCGTATATTCGATAGATTTTCATAGCGGTGCAGTTGCCAGTTCTGAGGGCTTGTGTAAAGCGAGGGAAGAAGCCTTGGTGAAAAGTATAGGAGGCCATTTTCATTGTATTGCTGTTTTTCCTCATCGAGCTTTGCGACAAGCTGGTCTGCCATTGCGAGCATTCTCAGCTCAGAAGTAGGCAGTTTTTCTATAAAGTTGTAACTGGCACGTGCATGTCCGCCTAGTGATTTCGATACACCTTCCAGCGTCAAGCTGTTACTCCACCCCGGGAACCATGAGGCCGGTAATTCGTCGGCCTGCTCGGGGCATGGAGTGTTAAGGCTAATGGCAACCAGTGCCACATCTAACCCGTCACTGCCGCAGCTGTTAACTTTACTGTCGCGTATGAATTGATAGTAGTGAAGGGCTAGTTGGGAAGCGTGGGCCAGAGACTTTGGTGTTCTGCTAACTCCATAGACTTTTGCCGCTGCTGCTTTTTGCTGCAAGCGAGGGCGATAGATCTCGTCCGCAAGCCTTGCGCCATATTCCGTCAACACAGCTGCGGCGAGAAAAACATCGCAAACATCGGGGGACGTCCAGTTGAGAGTGGTGAGCGTTGCGAGCATCGAATCTAGCTGGGAACTGCTTGCGGCCCTGAGGGTTAATTGAGTGAGGGTTTCCCGACTTTCATCTACACAGATAATGCTCCACTCGGGCACTGCTTTTGAATGAGACTTCTGGTTGCGCAGTTGGTCAGCCGCAAGCATCATGGACAAGCCGACAGGATAAGGTTCGAGCCGGCCGTTCAATGAGCGTAGCCAACCTGCTTCATGCATCCATTCTAAGCGGAGGTCGATGGCGGCGTTGTCACGGTTCCACTCTGGCAATTGCTCCGCGTATTCCTGCCACTGCTGCTCTGAAGCGCCGCTTACCGGTACGGCTACGTTGAGAGCGTGGGCAGATAGTAGCGCCTGCCATTCTTGGCTGGCTCTTTTCTCCTGCCATGCGCTCGGCGCTTCTTTCGGCAGCGTTCGGATTGCAACCTGATTCAACCAGGTTTTAGCAACCTCGATGGGCGTGAGATCGTTCGGCGAACCACTTTGAGTAGACTCAAAAACTGCGCAGCACGCCAGTAAGTCGGCTGGTGTGGCTATCGCCTGCTCGTCCGGGTCGTGTAACTTCAGCCATTGGCGGATTGGCCTAACACGCTGAGATACCTCAGCAGGTCTTCCGGCATTATCTAGCCGAGTCGCCACCCACTCCAGCAATTGCTCTCTCCAGCCGGGATCGAGATAGGAGGCGGCGTACCCGATATTAAGCTTCACAACGAGCTTTATCGGCAATTCAAAGGCGGCCAGGATAATCACCAGACGACCAGAGCCGTGACGACTGGCCTCGTCCAGCTTGCGCAATGCCGCAGCGGCCTCGGAGAATTCCCCTAGGTTGTCGATAAAGAGCAATGTAGGGCAAGGATTTTCTGGGGCGAGATCAGTGTCGGCTTTGCTCAGTTCACTGGCTACTTCGATATTAATATCGCCGGGCCGAGTCGCCGCTAGGTATTTTTGGGTAAATCGCCTGCCGTGCCCCGGTTTTGCATAAACCCAGTGGCAATTGGAAGCCGGCTTTTCCATCGACTCATTAGCGCCTTCGCCTGATCGTTGTCTTGGCTTGCGCTCAAACCCCTGAATGAGTGCGTGCACCTGGTCAGTGAGGTTGCCGGGAAAATGGCAATTACTCTCCGGCGGACGGATGGGTGGCAGGCTCGGAAATTCAAAAAAATCAATAACTGTATGCTGGCGATGCCCTTCTCCCAGTAGCTGATCAACCGAGATCTCCAGCAGTTTCGCCAGCTGTGCACTAAGCTCACCATGGTTTTTCCACCAGCTGATTTTTTTGCCCTTGCATAGGTCATTGATCGAATTGGTTAGGCTAGATTTGGCCATGCCAGTTTCGTTAGATGCAGCCAGCAATGCCGCGGCAGCTTTTCCCCCACTTCCAAAGCGTTTGTCTATAAGTTCTCTTAAGCTCATGCGAAATCTTCGTTTAATACGTTGACTGAACTATAGAAGGTTAGGATTTAATATCAAATAAATTTAAATCGATTTAAACATGATTTGAATGATGGTGATTTTGCCCGATAGTGATGCTCCTCACTCAAGCACGAGCATTAGCCCATGAACATCACAACCGTCAATTACCACCTTGTCCCTCACTGCAATGCTAAATGTACGTTTTGCTTTGCGACGTTCCCCGGAATCCCAAAGCGCGACCAGCCTAGCTTCACACATGCCTCCAAAGTGCTAGACGCCATCTCAGATGCCGGGGCGACGAGGGTTAATTTTGCTGGCGGTGAGCCCACACTCCATCCGCAGCTGGGTGAACTTATCCGCCATGCGAAGCGGCTGGGACTGGCAACAAGCATTGTGACTAACGGAGCCAAATTAGCTGGTTTACTGGAAGAAATAGAGCCTGCAGAACTGGACTGGGTGGCTTTATCAGTCGACTCGGCAAGTGATCGGGTCAATATGGCTTCCGGGCGTTCAGCAAGACCTGGGTACGCAGCGAAGATGAGATTGCTCGCTTCCCAGCTAAAGCAGGCGAGCATCGGCATTAAGCTGAATACCGTGGTGTTTCGCGATAACTGGCAAGAGAATTTTTCTTATACGCTCGACGCTATTAGGCCCACTCGCTGGAAGGTGTTTCAGGCATTACCTGTTATCGGCCAGAACGACGCTCGGCTTAGCGAATTTGTGATCAGTAGTGAGCAGTTTAGTCAATACATTGACCGGCACGCCGAGTACCGGCCGGTTGCTGAGGACAACGAGGCTATGACCGATTCCTACGCCATGATCGATCCCCTAGGGCGTTGCTTTGGAAACACCAAAGGTATTCAAATATATAGCGCTCCCATCAGCCAAGTCGGCCTCATTGAGGGCTTGCGAAGTGTCGGGTTTGATGAACAAAAACTTACAGCCCGGGACGGTGAATGGGAGTGGTCGCAGAGTGTCGAAGCATGAAAAATTTTAGCTCCGACAAGGACATCAACCGGTTTGTTAGAACGCTGGTGCTTAAAAATGGCTGGCGGGTTCGGTCGGGCAAAAAGCACCCAGTACTTATCGCTCCGACCGGTAGGCGCACAGCAATACCCTGCACGCCTGGAGATCGACGTAGCTTCAACAATTTTAAAGCTTCCGTGCGCCGCATTGATTCTTAGCAGCATCACATTCCAATAATGCGCTAACTCTTACGCATCTTCATCCGTCAGGAGCTACGGCGCATGAGGGTGTGGCGTTGTGGCTTGCTGACCATCTCGCGAGCCAGAAAAGTCAATGAGATGCTCCGTTCACGCCATTTAAAAGAAGGTCTATTAAAGCAGAATCAAAGCTTCACGCCGCCCACAATACTGCCGCTATAGTCTCTTCCGTATGCCGCCAAAGCGTTCCGGCTAGTTCTTCGCTGGCAGCCGCTTTTGAAGTTTTCTTCGGCTTGCAGTCGACAATATAACTGCCGCCCAGATTCTTCGCTTCCGGGTGCACGGCACAGAATGCGATGCTTGCCGCTCCTTGTTCTGGTGACTTGGTGAACGGGCTG